>NZ_JAAHGK010000395.1:0-5772 GCF_010672505.1 Okeania sp. SIO2B9
GCGCTGTGCGCAGGCAACAGCTCATCTGGCAACAGCTCATCTGGGGGAATAAAAGACCGATAATACAAGACTTTTAGCTATTGGACAGTTCTTGTAATTTGTAAATATGCCAGCGCACATTGCTATAAATCCCACAATTAATAAGTCGGTTAACCGTGGTACATAAGGTAAGCATTCAGCCGTCAGCAATCAGCTATCAGAAGAGTGCTTTTAGTTGATGATCAAAGCAATATTTAATTCTCTTACTAAAAAAGTTAGCTCTCTTACCTTTAAAGTCTATATTAATTTAAATACTTTCCTATATGAGAGAGTCTTGTTGCATTAAGCAAACAGCTATTAGCTGTCAGTTAGAGCACAAAAAAAGGGGGTTTAAATGAATATAGACTTTGGAGCTGACTTTTGTAGTCATATTTTTCTAGCTCAATTAATAAAACTTTTATCACCTACTAAAAGAAATCGCTGATAGCTGACGGCTGAATGCTTACTTAAAAAGACGTGGCTTTCAAACTCTCGTCCTTCTTCCGTAATGTTCTGAGTTAAATGAAAGAAGAAGTTAGAAACTTGACTCATTATCATTGGTTGAATTTTCTTTGATTGATTAAGGGGGGTATGGCAACCGAATTTAGAATAAATTATCGGATTCTTTCAGTATTTCATTTTTGATTTCAGACTTAATTCGGTAACTTCTAGCCTCTAACTTCTGACTTCAACTATAATCCCCACCAGAACCATATTGCCATTGTTCAATCAAACGGCGATAATAATAATTTTGCTCCAGAGGAATTTTTGTCACTAAAAACGCCAATTTATCTCCTATAGGAGATAATAAACTAAAAATTCCCAAATTCAAATAATGTTTCATCCAATCTAATAAATTTCCGATGCCAACTTGAGGAATAATTTTAATGACTAAACCTGGTTGCTTTAAAGAAGTCATAAATAAAGTTTGTGCTAAAGCAGGAAACTGCACCACATCTTGCAGAAAAGGCTTAAGTACAAATTCCCCTAATCTATCCATTACCTGAAATACACCTGCCAATAGTTGATTAATTTGATTTGGTTCAACTTTTTGGTCTACCCCCACACTCATAGAACGTTGGAACAACCAAGTGACTGATATACTAGGCTGATAAGGTTGCAAAAGTGCTAGAGCATTTGAAGAAAGGTTGTCCGTTTGGAGAGCTTCATCAATACCCCCGGTTAGACGTTTCAAATGACGTACCATAGCTCCAAAACCGCCAAAACTAAGAGGAGATTGACTGCCACTACTATCGCCTACTGGCAAAATACGATTCCAGGGAGTCTTCAGGGGACTTTGACGATAACAGGGAAAAAAGCCAAAGAGGGCACGTTGGAATGTAAGTTGACTAAGCTCCACTTTTTGATATTCAGGCAATAAGCGGAGATATTCTTCAAAGAATGATTCTAGGGAAATTCTATCTGGGTGAGCATCTAAGTAGGTAAATAGATAAGTAGTTCGTCCATCTCTAGCAGGAAATGCTTCCCAAAAGTATTGACATTGGTTTTTTATAGGAGTGAATGAGGCAAAAATGTCTCCTGTATCGTTTTTTGGGTATCCAGTGGCACAAGTACCAACTACTAGACAGACAGCATCAGGTTTTTTGCCTTGGCGTGCTTGTTTCAGAATAGGAGAAAAATGCCCCATTGCATCCAGGAGCAGTCGAGCTTTGAATGATTGGCCATTATTAACCTGAATGTCGATCCCATCTGGATGAATAGTTGCTGCTTCGTAAGCTGTGTTTTCAAATAGTTGACCGCCTGCTTGAAGGAAACCCTGTTTTAGACTTTCTAAGAGGTAAACTGGATCTACACCTATATTGAGAACATCTTTTACCCAAATGTCTTCGCTCTCTGGAAAACTAATTCGCGCGGGGTTGTATTCGGTGGCGATCGCTGTTTCTAATTCTTCTGAGGAGAGAAGATTTAATTCTATAAATGTTTCTAGTTCTTTGCGGGATATGTTCCATTCTTGTTTCCTCCCTTTGAGGATACCTCGTTCTAACAGAGCTACCCGCCAACCTTTCTTTGCTAAGGTTGCTCCAATAAGTATACCCAGAGTTCCACCACAAATTACTACATCCCAGTCTAAAGTGTTTAATAATTGAGTTTCTTTTTTCACAGTAGTAGGAATAGAAATATTGTCTTCTCGAAGGTTTTGCCAAACCTGGTCAGCTTTCCGCAGACCTTGTAAAGGACTTCCCGGAATTTGCGAGAGAATTTGTTCTGTTAAGGACATAATTTTTTTGATTAATTTTTACCGTAATTATTTTATTGCTGATTTTTAAATATTCATTCAAATTATAAGCAATTTTGACGTTGCTGATTTGAGGTATGAAATCCTACTTTAGGTAAATTTTCAGCCAAAATAATAGTGCAAATTATACCTATTTCTTCCTATTTAGTCTCCGAAAAACTCCTTTCTATCTACTGAATTGCTCCTGATGAATTGTTAAATCATACATTTATTCACCAACGCCGTAATTTCATATTACAATTTCAATATAATTGTCATCTTTGTTATGAGTTTAAATAATTACAAAACAGATTTTTAGTTTGGAAGGCTTTTTTAGTAATTTGAAGTATTATAAGATTTTGCTTAACTATATTTAATATAACTATAACCATTTTTATTAATTGGTTAAGAAGCGTTGCACAGTAGACATCTCCAAAAATCAAAAATAAAATCAATTCTCACACATAAATTATCAATTATTCCCCTCCTGGGAGGGGGAGGGGCGAGGGGTGGGTTCCCTACTGCCTACAGCAAAGCTGCCTACTGCCTCTTTTCTAGAGATGTCTAGTGACGAATGATTTTAGATTTTTGATTGAATTGGATTTTGAATTTGAGAATTGCTAGAATTATTAATATTAGGTTTTTTTTAGTCAAAGTCTAAACTAATTTTTGGCAATATTATTCCATAATTTGCAACCTCGTTAAGATAATTATATTTATACTATAGCAATCCTAAATTGGTTGTGACAATTTTTATAATAGCTAATTTGAACTGAAAACTTTTAAAATTATGACTCCTGACTCCTGAATCCTGTAGGGGCGAATGGCCATTCGCCCCTACCACCAAAATATTACAAGTTAAATAGGATTGCTATATTTATGATTATTTTTAATAATTATTCAATTTTATCTAAGGTAACTTGTAACATTTCTCCAAAGTAATACTATAGTTGATCACTATTGCCTCTACTTCATATCGGGATTATTTCAGATATTTACACCTAAATCTCGAAGTAAATTCAACCCTATTTTTGTTATTTTTACCCACTTAACTTTTAAATAGATGTAAAGAAACTCAATTTTTTTGCATTGTACACCTAATTTAATTAGATTATCTCATCATTACTATCTTATAACTGAGAGCAAATAACAGTTTCAATCCTAAGACAATTCAGTTGTTTCTAATCGCTCTTAACTTACTTAAAACCGATCAAAATTATACCTGACAAAGTTAAAAATAGGTTCACCCATATTTAGGTATTTTTGAAGATCAAAATACTCAAATTTGTCAACTTGTCTTTCAAAGTCTATTTGCTGCCAAAAACTAGGTTTCAAATACTGTAGA
The DNA here is from genome assembly GCF_010672505.1 of Okeania sp. SIO2B9. Lineage (NCBI taxonomy): Bacteria > Bacillati > Cyanobacteriota > Cyanophyceae > Oscillatoriales > Microcoleaceae > Okeania > Okeania sp. SIO2B9. The sequence goes on from NZ_JAAHGK010000395.1 coordinate 3,600, forward strand.
TGACTCTAGTTTTTTGCAGCACTTTGGAATACCTAGATGATGATAATCGCAGATTTTAGAGACCATTACGATTACTACAAAATTTATCTATTCTTCCTCATTATTTTCATCTTCTTTTTCTACTTCTATATTAATCTGCCTAAGATGAATATGTTTATGTCCTAACTGGATAATAAATTCATCCCCTGGTTTTAATCCCATTTCTTGTGTATAGTTAGCGCCTATTACTAACTGTCCATTTCTATGAACACAAGCACGGTAAGTAGCAGCACGCCCTCTTCCATCTTTAACATTGTTATCATCTAAATTTAGCCCCTTTGCCTGTAAAACTGCATCGTAGAACTTAGCAAGATTTACTCGTTTCTGCTTATCTTTTGTATTTGAATAATATCCGCAAGCAATAGCAGTATCTTTCTTTGACTTGTGCGAGAGTTCTTTGACTTTCTTCAACAATGCTTTACCAGTCAGTGGAGTATTTGATTGTTCTGAAGTATTTAATTTTTCTGTTGTTGTTTTAGCCATCTTCTCCATCTACTTAAAATATTCTTCCATAAACTTTAACACTTACGTCGTCTAATATCAAGCCTATTTAACGTTTTCTTTGAGGATATTATCTAATCTCAACTTCAGCGGAGCAACCAACCCCTAAAATCAGACAGTTTTAAGATGTAAAAAAAACTAATGATTAATAGTTATGTACTACTTACCAAATAATTAAGTTTTAAAGACTCCGATTTCAATAATAAATAAATCAAAAAAATCATGTTCGCCAATCATATCCATTTTCAGGAGAGGTAATTATTAATTATTAATTGTTAATTGTTAATTATTTACAGTTAACTGTTCGATGATTTTTGCCTTTGTATAAATGGTGATTTAAATAATTCAAATTTATTTTTTCCCCAGCAATATATCCAAAAGAAAAACCTAAATCATTATTAACGGCAGTCGATTTCTGAACTTTACATTTTACACCTTCTTGCTTTAAATATACTTGAATAGCTAAAGAATATTTTTCAAACATTGAGCGTACAACCATAGCAGATGCCGAATTTCGATCGTCACTACTAGCAATACCTTTTTCCTCCATGGATTTTCGTCTTTGCTCTAATCTCTGTCTTAATCTAGTTGCACAACCAACTCGAAAAGCATTAATAAAAGTTCTTCCTTTACCCCTATGTTGTTTTACTAAACTGTCAACTACAGCAGTTAAATATTCATAAAGTGATTTAGAAACTGTAATATTAGTTTCTGTTCCTACTAATCTCATTTCACCACTGTAAGTAGAACGCATTGCTTGACATCCATTAGCATTAGCAATTCCTGCTAAAATCCACATTTTCCAGGTAACATAACGACCTGTTCTATCAATAATACCCTTAGTAATATCTTCATCCTTTTCTTTTCCTAAATCTGCTACAGATAAATTATGTTGAGCTAATAATTCTGCTGCCTTCTCAGCCGCTAATGCAGCTTCATGTTCATTAGGTGAATTGGCAAGAGCTAGGAGTTTACTAATCTTTTCCAGGAGATTCTTATTGACCATTTCTCTCAGCTTATTTCTAATGCTTTATTATAAATTTTTTATTATGCAACTATACTTACTCAATGTAATATTTATGGTGTTGCTGATGCGTAGGTATGATTTGTATTTGTTGGCGATAATGCTCTGCATAGCTACCGCGAACGCTAAACTATTAAATGACAAATACTTGAGATTATTCAGTTTTTATTTTCATACCTTGATTCAGCAATGGGATATTTACTAGAGATTATGGTTTGTTTCAGAATAATTTTTTTTGATTATATTTAATTTTTCACAATTATTCTGTAGTGAGTATCATATAGATTATGATAGTAATTAGCTTTGATGTAATCCTATATAATCAAAATTTATCAAGCTATAAATAACTTTATTGAATTACAAAATGCTATGGCTTCATAACTATCAAACTTTCAAAAATGTGTTTTAGTATAATTCAACAAATGCTATTTTACTATAGTGCTTAGAACAGTGTTTTATTGAGTTATACATATCCAAATTTATTGTCTATTTTTTGTCCTCTAAATCTCAATTTTTTATCTCATCCAACTGATAAAAGCTATAGGTGGTGCTGCATTGTAATGGTCGTGCATTGTCCGGTAATTTTTGTTACGAGGCACGGCAGTGGAG
>NZ_JAAHGK010000396.1:0-5760 GCF_010672505.1 Okeania sp. SIO2B9
ATTATTACTCTCAAAAACGAGATTTAGTCAATACCAAAGATAAGTTTCCTGAATACAAGCTAATTCATTCTCAGGTATTACAAGACTGCACAAAACGGGTAAAACTTGCCTTTGATAGATGGTTTAAAGCAGACAAAAACGGTAAGGATTCAGGTAAACCAAGGTTCAAAGGAAAAGGACGTTATCGCAGTTTTACTTATTCTCAAATAAAACTAAATTGCATAGAAGAAAATAAAATTAATTTGCCCTACCTAGGAAAGGTAAAGTTAATTCAGCATCGTCCAATACCAGAAGGGTTTATAATTAAAACTGTTACGATTAGTCGTAAAGCAGATGGTTATTATGTGACTTTATCCTTAGAAGAAAAATCAGTTCCAGCTTTAACAAGTGAAGTTGAACCTACATTAAAAAATACTCTGGGAATCGATATGGGACTGAAGGAATTCTTAGTAACAAGTGAAGGAGAATCTGTTCCCATACCCCAATACTATCGAAAATCTCAGCAGCGATTAAAGACTCTACAGAAACGTTTATCTCGAAAGAAAAAAGGTAGCAAAAGGTGGTTAAAAGCTGTTAAATTTGTAGCCAAACAACATAAAAAAGTAGCCGATCAACGTAAAGATTTCCACTTGAAAACAGCTAATGAATTGTTATCAAAAGCGGATATTATCGCCCATGAAAACTTAAACATTAAAGGGCTAGCAAAGACCCGTTTGAGTAAATCAATTAACGATGCTGGATGGGGACAATTCTTATCTATTTTAACTGTCAAAGCTGGAAATGCTGGACAAAAGACTATAGCTGTGAACCCCAAAAATACAAGCCAAGATTGCTCAAATTGTGGAGAAAAAGTCCCTAAAGAATTAAACATAAGAACTCATTTTTGCCCACACTGTGGCATAGTAATAGACCGGGACTTGAATGCGGCGATAAATATCAAAAATAGGGCGGTAGGGCATTCCGTCCTTAAAGCTCGTGGAGCCCGATGCAATAGCAGGGCAGGGAAACGAGAAGCCCACACTATAGCGGCAGCTTAGTGTGGGAGTATGTCACGTGGGTTCACTGCTACACCGAAGTAAAGAGATAGAAAATGAAAATACAGACCCACAATAATCATAATCTAGAGTCTCTTGAATCGCCAATCAACTTTGGAGATTCAGCTCTTGGTTTAATCACAACTCGGAGTTTTCCTGCCATAGTTGGTACTGCTGATATGATGCTCAAGTCATCTGGGGTTATTCTGGTAGGATATGAAAAAATTGGTAGTGGATATTGTACTGCGGTAGTCCGTGGTGGTGTTGCTGATGTTCGTCTAGCGATAGACTCTGGAGCAGAAACAGCGAAAGAATTTGGACAACTTATTTCTCATACTGTGATTCCTCGACCTTTAGCTAATTTAGAAGCTGTACTACCTATTGGCAGTCTTTTATTTCAATTGTCTCAAGGTAGAGTATCAGCTCAGTTTAAAAATAAGGCAGTGGGTCTAATAGAAACTAAAGGTTTTCCAGCAATGGTGGGAGCTTGTGACGCAATGCTCAAAGCTGGTGATGTACAGTTGACTGCTTATGAAACGACAGGTGCAGGTTTATGTACTGCGATTGTCCGGGGTTCGGTTTCTAATGTGGCAGTGGCAGTGGAAGCTGGAATGCACGAAGCAGAAAGAATTGGAGAATTAAATGCTGTAATGGTAATTCCTAGACCATTGGATGATTTAGAAAGAACATTACCTGTAGCTACTTATTTAATTGAAGAAAAACTTGAACCTCTACGTCTGCCATTGGCAATTACAGAAAAAGAAAAGGAGCTTGTGAGATTACCCGATTTTTCTCAACTTCCTGTACCTATAAAAGAAGAAGTGAAGGAGAAATCATAGACCTTAGTAGGGTGTGTTAGGCGCTTTTCCTTCAAGGAGTTTGCTCCTCAAATATACAATAGCGCCGTAACGCACCATTTTTTTTATGTAATATCAAGTCTATATTATAGCTATCTAACACACCCTACTACTAACACACCCTACTGGACTTTACTACTAGAATACCTCTGCCCCTTTGGTCTTCCCCCCTTTCAAAGGGGGGTTAGGGGGGATAAATTTTTTACCACATTTTCAAGCTTGACGCGCCACTACTGGACTTAAATTTTAAACAAAAGCGCCACCATCTCTACGAGTAACACCAATCACAGAAGGTCTTGGTGGTAGCAAACCATTAAAACTACCTCCAGGATTACCTACATAACCTGTATTACTAGGCCAGTTACTACCACGAGGTACACTTCGCTGCTGAGTGAAGAGAGTGCCATCCAAATTTAGCATCTCAATATCACGACCTAGTTGAACTCCATCTCCAATAGGTGAGCTTTCCCCAGGATGCTGTACAGCTAATAGTAGAGTTTCATCTACACCACTACTATTTCTGATAAAGTATGGTCCAGTAATTTCGCAACGAGGGGGACCATAAGCGAAAGGTACAACTAATCCAGCATTCGGTCCAACAACAGGAATATAGAACACCCAATTGTTACCAAATGTTCCTCTCAAGTTACCAACACTTCCAGTTTGAGTGTGGTCGATCTCTCTTATCTCTCCAGCAACACCAGTGTCGAAGCCATTGTGACTACTGGTAGACATATCTGTTACACCCCAGATATTACCTAGAGTATCAATTTCTAGGTTATCTACATTAGCAAAACCTGCACCATTAATAGCACCATCTTCTCCACTCTGCTCAAAAGCTGACCAAGTAAAAGTGGTACTTGTAGCATCGCTATTAGTTTCAATGATTCGGTATATACCGCCAAAAGGTTGAGTAGCATCAACATCCGCAGAGTATTTACTTACAACAAAAATTCTGGAGTCTGGATATCCATCTCCACCAGGTCCAGCATCTGTATAAGCAATAAATACACTACCATCACCAGGGTGAACTTCTACGTCTTCAGGACGAGCAGTAGGAGTAGCACCTACTAAGTTAGCAGCTAAGAAAGCATCAACTAAAATCGCACCTTGGTTATTGTAAAAATCTCCTAGAGTCCTTCCCTGATAATTAGATAATACGCTTTCATTTGTGAGGTCTACAATGAAAGACCCACCATCCTGTTCTGCTCCAGGAATACCAGCACGTTGAGGTAAGCGAATTCGGCCATCTCTTTGAGCTTCACCAAAAGCGTTTAATTCAGCTTGAGCAATCTCGCTTGGTGATAGAGGATTGGTGGGAGTGCTAGGAACTAATGGAATCCACTGACCAGAGCCATCAGGATTTAATCGTGCAGCATAAAGAGTCCCACTTTCAAATAATTGACTATTATTTGGGTCAGTAGTACTAGAAACAATACCGTCACTTACAAACTTCCAGGTATGACCACCACGACGGTCATCTCCCATATATGCTACTAATGGTCTGCCTGCTTCTACTCTAAATGCAATATTTTCATGGCGGAAACGACCTAGAGCTGTATGTTTTCTGTTTTGGAAACTTGGGTCTGCTGGAGAAATTTCTACCATCCAGCCATACTTTTCACCGACTAAACCAAAGATAAAACCTATCTCTTGATCTTCGTCATAACCAGTTTGAGTACCATTAGGTAGTACAGATTCGGTAACGCTACCTTGGAAGTTTTCTTCTGCTGTGAGAATTGTTCCCCAAGGAGTTGTACCACCAGAACAATTAAAAGCTGTACCAATAATTCGATTACCAAGTCCATCAGAACTGAGGGGGAATACATCAGTAGCAGCAGGTCCAGTACCTATTAAGAAGTTCTGGTCTCCAGTTTGATAGCTTGCTGTACCCCAAGATGTGACACCTTGATAACCATCAGAACGTTCAGAGTTAATTCCTAGTCCAGATAAGAGGTGTACTCGACGATTAGCATTATCTGCGACAGTAGCATAACGACCATTACCGCCTTTAGTGATACGGACAATAGACCCACCTTGGTTATAAGCAAATTCCCCACGGGTGAAGGAGCTCTCTTGAGATAAATCTAAACCCAGTACAAGTTGGTCTGTTGTGGGGAAACCAGCTAGGTCATCACCACCTAGTAATGAGGATATGGGATAAGAGACATACTCATGGTTAACCCATAGGTAGCCATCATCAGGATTACCATTAATAGGGATAAAGCTTACATAGTCGCAGTTATAACCAAAGTATTCTTCTGGGTTAGGAAATACGCGATCGCCCCAAGCAGCAATTACATACCTTTCATATTCAGGTGGGACTACTACATCATCAAAATATTCATAGGATTGCAGTGCTACATCCTGACCAGATCCTATAGTACTTCCTCCTCCAGCAATTCCAAAGGGTACGAAGCTAGGGTTACTTTGATAAGCTTCTAAAGGATGTGCCAATTTTAGGGGTGTAAAACTCAAACCTGTAGTTTGAGCTTGAGCTACTTCGGAGCTACTACCTAAAAAATTGCCAATTTTTGGTGATAGTGCTGTAGCTGCTGCGCTACATCCGAAGAACATTAATAGTTTTCTGCGAGTTAGTCTGGACATAAAATTTTTTCTAGTTCTTCTTCCCTCTACAGAGAGGCGGTAGATTACAAATTTTCAATCTATTGCTAGCAGTATTTCTAAACTAAATATTGTCTGTATTTGGTTGCTTTAAATACTGCCTTCAGAAGTTTACCTAGATAAATTTATGATGAGTTTATAGTTAGTTTAAGCTTGATTAAAGTATTGTTTAAATTTTGGTTAATCCATAAATTATGCGGATTAAATTGTAGGTTGTAAATGAAAAAAGTTTACCTAAACTTCATACTGTTTCAAACTAATTCCAGGGAAGAATAAAAAAGAATTCTCAAAAAGTGCTTAATCATCTATCTCTTTGGGGTCATCTTCATCAGAAGGAAATATTGGAGGTTTAGATGTTGGCTGCCGTTGAGGAGATTTTTGAGGTTGAGGAACTATAGGTTGAGTATCAGGTGATGGTGGAGGTGGGGCTGGAATTTGAGGAGAAGATTCAGGAGTTTTAGGTTGAGTTTTAGGTGTAGTTTCACTATCAAAGTTTAATAAGTATTTGGCATCGGCAAAATATCTAGTCAAATTATCAATTTCTGCATTTTTTTGCCATTCAGCACGAGATATTTTTGAACGTAGGATAGGTACTATTTGACTCTGACGCTCTCCTAATATAGTGATAGTAATTTCTGTGATTTCTGGATTATTTTTAAATTCTTGATTGATTTTATTTTTTGCTAAATTTTCTGCTTGTTCTACAAGAATTTTATAGGAATTATTATTGTTAGAGTCAATCAAAAGACTGGTATTTTTTGCAGAAGCTAAGGTGGTTTTATTTGTAGTTAAGATACTAGCTAATATTAAGACTGTACTCCAGAAAATATGATAATATAAATTCATTAAATTAAATTTTTTCCACATATATATAAATTTAATTATTACAGTAACATGTAATAATTAAAATAAATTTAAGTTTTGGTTAAATATTTACTATAATTAAATTTCTCTGTTTAACTTGATAATTTTAACGAAGGTGATCGCTACGCTAATTAAACTACTCCTCAAATTCAGTGTTTAAGTATTCAAGTCAAGTTAATTGGCTATTTGATGATTGAGTAATAGTTAGGAAAGATGATTTTTAGAGTCACTGTTCAAGTACACAAGTATATTTTTTATGCCTTATTCCCTACTGACAAATGTTAAATTAATTTTGCACAAGTACTTATAATTATTTTAGGTATGGCAATTGTATTTTCATGAAATAAAGCTATGGATAGGCATAATTTTAGTCATTTATT
>NZ_JAAHGK010000397.1:0-5750 GCF_010672505.1 Okeania sp. SIO2B9
GAAGTTGTTGATTTTTGAGAATTTCTTCTAAAGTATCAATTGACTGAAACAGTAATTTATTTACTCTTTCTACTGGCACAATATTGTTGTTAATATTATTATTCCTTGCTGATGATTCTGTGTACATAATTCAACTCAATTATTTACTAAAGGTTTGATGACGTTTTCTGTTAATAGTTGATCTCATTGGTTTAGATAAAATCTCAATGAACATTCCTAAACTTATCTGAATATCACATATAATTCTAATTGAAATCTAATCTTTAATGTTGATGTCCAAAAAACTTGTACTGATGGATCATGATGGTGCTGTAGATGATTTTCTCTCCACTGTTTTACTAATGACCATGGAAAATGTTCAATCTTTAGGAGTAATTGTCACCCCTGCTGATTGTTATATTAAACCTGCAATTAATGCTACTCGAAAAATTTTAGATTTAATGGGATGTTCTGATGTTCCAGTGGCAGAAAGCACAGTGCGTGGTGTTAATCCTTTTCCAGTTTTATTTAGAAGAGATTCTTTTGCTGTAGACCATTTTCCGATTTTAAATGAGAAGGAAACTATTGATACTATTTTAGTTTCAGAACCTGGTCAAAATTTTATGGTACGAGTTTTAAAATCAGCACCAGCACCTGTAACATTAATGGTAACTGGTCCTTTAACAACTGTTGCTGTAGCTTTAGATATTGCTCCAGAAATTGAGTCAAAAATTCAAGAAATTGTTTGGATGGGTGGTGCTTTAAATGTACCGGGAAATGTGAGTAAAGATATGGAACCAGGTCAAGATATGTCCGCAGAATGGAATGCTTATTGGGACCCATTTGCTATTGAAAGGGTTTGGCAAACTCAAATTCCAATAGTACTTTGTTCGTTAGATATTACTAATAATGTACCCCTAACTTCTGAGTTTTCTCGTAAATTAGGCAAGCAAAGAAAATATCCGATCTCTGATTTTGCCGGACAATGTTATGCTTTGGCAATTTCTCAGGATTATTATTTTTGGGATATTTTAGCAACTGTTTATTTAGCACATCCAGAATTTTATCAACTAAAAGAATGGGAAACTACAGTTATTACAAAAGGAGTGAGTCAAGGTCGCATAAAAGTAGAAACTGGTGGGCGGAAAATTATGGCAATGGAACGAGTGGATACAGAGAGTTTTTATCGTTATATTCTCCAACAATGGGCGCGGTAAAAATTTAAATTTGAAACAGGAAAGATCGAAGTTGGAAACAGAAAAAAAGTGAATGGCAATACTAATATAAGCCACTCCACATCTACAAACCTCAACCAATTTTAGATACCGGATAAACTAGAGGATATTAAATCTATAAAGAATAAAGGGCATTGGTGAAGCGCGTGTATGATATTAATTTTAATTATTTAGGAGTAAACCCACTCCCAGGATGGGAGTCAGTCCTCAGGAGTCAGGAGGAAAGAAATAAGAAAGAGTAGTAGAGGGAGAAAGTTTTTTATTTTCGCTCTTATCCCGACAAGATATCATGCCTCAAATCACCAACACCGAATAAAGATAAATTAATTTATGAATTAATTATATTTTCTATAGTATTAAATTAATTTGATCGGTTCTTTATTTGAAAACAAAAAATTGCTCACTTCTCTACTACCGAGCGCAAATGGTCAAATTTTAACTTTAGCTGGTGAATTAATTTAACTTGTTTGATAACTCCATCAAAAAACCGCTAGTCCTACTCCGGTAATGGTAGATGAGGATAAACAACGGTGCTTCATGGGAGTAATATCATGTCCGTTGGTATCGTTTGTGTAAAAGTTAGCGTGGATATCTACAGGAAATTTAAGTTTTTTTCTTGCTCAATTGCCTTCCTGTTTGTTGCCTGTTGCCTACCTTTGCTATACAATACCGATGCTACCGGACATGATATAAGATACAAGCAAGGGAGCAAGATGCTCCCACTGCTTTTGTCCTTGAAAAAATAATTACAATAGACCACCATTACAATGCACCACCACCAAAAAACCTTTTATCATCCAACTGAAAAATCCTATAAATATAAATACTGACAATTGACTGGTAAAATCCGATAGACAGCTTCAACTTCAGAGTAGAAACTGTTACAAATTTATGTTCTTTATTGTAGAGAAAATCATAATTATGGTAGAACACAAACGTATTGGCATCCTTACCAGTGGAGGAGATTGTGCAGGCTTAAATCCAGCAATTCGGGCGGTAGTATATCGCGCAATTGGAACTTATAATTGGGAAGTTTTTGGCATTCAGCAAGCTACCCTGGGATTGATGGAACGTCCACCAAAAGCAATCAAACTTGAAATTGAAAAAATCGACCCCTTACTCACAGCAGGTGGTACAATTTTAGGAACTACTAATAAGGGCGATCCATTTGGATTTCCGATGCCAGATGGAACTGTGCGCGATCGCTCTGAGGAAATTATTGAAGGGTATCGTTTATTAGAGCTTGATGCTTTAATTGGTATCGGGGGTGATGGTAGTCTAACTATTCTCCGTAAACTTGCTCAACAGGGAAATTTGAATCTAGTGGGTATTCCCAAAACTATTGATAATGATGTCAACTGTACTGAATTGTCTATCGGTTTTAATACTGCTGTCAAAATTGCCACAGAAGCACTAGACCGCTTACATTTTACTGCTGCTAGTCATAGTCGAGTTATGATTCTGGAAGTAATGGGGCGAGATGCGGGACATATTGCTCTCAATGCTGGTATTGCAGGTGGTGCAGATGTAATATTGATTCCCGAAATTCCTTACCAAATAGAGCGAATATGTGACTACATCCGCAAACGCCAAGATTTAGGCAAAAATTACTCTTTGGTAATTGTCGCAGAAGCAGTGCGTACTGAAACAGGAGAAGCAGTCACAACTAATGATTCTTTGGGTCAATCTAGATTTGGTGGTATTGGGCAATATCTAGCTGATAAACTTGCTGCTTGTAGTAGTGCAGAAACTCGCGTCACCGTCTTAGGTCATATTCAACGTGGTGGCATACCTTCCCCGACAGACCGATTAATTGCTTCAGCTTTTGGGGTAGCAGCAGTTGACCTCATTGCTGAAGAAAAATATGACCATGTAGTAACTTGGCAAAATCGACAGGCGATCGCTGTGCCAATTGCAGATGCGATTTCTAAGTACAGAGCGGTAGATCCTAATGATACTTTAGTTAAAACTGCTCGGAGTATAGGTATTTGTTTGGGAGATTAATGTTAAAAGTTGGGTGGGAAAGTCTTTTCCTACCCGATGGATATTAATTTCAGGCGTTGGTGAATCAAGCTATGAATTAAGATATTATTAAAGGTAAATCAAGAGAGAGCTTGACACACTCATGACAATGACTCTAGTTTTACGCCTAATTCCGAGCGCGTACAATAAACCCATTTTGGCACAGTCTCGTCTTTTATCTCTTGTCACTATCCACTAGCTTGTTCATATCGAGCAGAAGAGTATCTTCATTTCCACTCATCACCAAAGGAAGCTTACCATCCCATGATTCTAGGAACAGTTTTTGAATGACTAATTCAGAACCCTGTGCTTTCAAGCTTTCCGCTTCTAGACGATTGGCCTCAGCTTTTCCCTTAGCACGATTAATCATTGCTTGCGCTTCTTGCTCGGCCTCTTGAGCAATATATTTGGCTTTTTGAGCTTTCTGTTCCGCGATTTGTTTTTCCTCAACTGACTTAGAAAACTCTGGAGAAAAATCCACATCAACTAAGGCAGTGGCAACTACCCTAATACCAAATTTCTGGAGACGCTCAATTATGGAACCATTAAAAGTCTCCATCAACTCTTCTCGTTTAGTCACAGATTCCTCAGCTTTCAATTTAGCTGAAGCAATTTTAAAGGCTTCCTGCGCTTGAGGTTCAACGTACTTCTCTTTAACATTATCAAGGGTTCCTACATCACGCAGGATATTTACTAGCTCACTGGGTTGTACTTGATAATTTACCACAACCTCGGCGGTGATATCTTGTAAATCCTTAGAGGCTGCAGTCAAGCCATTAATCTGGTGTTTTTGCACCCGAATGTCGTACTTGTTAACCTTAGAGACAAAAGGAAGTATGATATGAAGTCCTTCACGCATAGGCTCTCCCTCACGGACAGAACCGAGTACCTGCAAAACTCCGGCTTCACCAGGTTGAAGAATTAAGAACGTACTGCGGAGCATCACTATACCAAATAATCCCAGTAAAGCAGCGATACCAATTTTTATCGGATTTTCAACGTTGAGCATAGACTTAGAAGTATTTAATGTTCTAGGAGGAGGAAATTTTTGTCTTGGTGGTTTATTCATAAAGTAAAATATTTTCAGTGATTACATTTTGAAGAAATTTCATTCGACTGTTTTTGGACTTTTCAATCTCCATTAAATTATTCTCCATTATTAGTAATACAAATTCCGCACGTCGATTTATCGTATAAAGAATGGTGATTTGCAAAGTATTTTAACCTCATCCATTTTTCAACCTGGAGTTTGGGACTAAACTCTAGTATTATAGTTTCAATTGATAAGTTCTATATAACTCTATTTCCAGTTTTAAGGAGGATATGCAGTTATATTAGGCGTAAAACTAGAGTAATTGTTATGAGTGTGCCAAGCTCTCTGCAATCACAAACTAGATAACGAATTTACACCATTTCAGCTTTCACTATTTATTAAAAATAGTTGATCAAAGGTATAGCATAATTTTCTAGGCAAGGACTTAGAAGTCTTACCATAAAAGGATTATAAAATTAGTTGACAGGCTCATTAGCATATTCTCCCAGGATTTTAGTAATAATTTGATGATAATTATTTATGGTATCCATGAACAAATAACCTCCTGTTTAGCATCAAAAGTTATTAAACTCAGTCGTTGATTTTTAAATAATATTTGACCGATAGGTAAAACCTCAAATTCAGATATAATAATAGTATCAAATAATTGTCAAGTATTAATATATAATTATGCCAGCTCAAGATATATTCCATGATGCTGTCAAAAACGCCTTAATTAAAGAAGGCTGGACTATTACCGACGACCCTCTATACATAGAATTTGCTGGAGTTGATATGTATGTCGATCTGGGTTCTGAAAAGCTTTTTGGTGCTGAATCTGAACTACAAAAACTCTTTATTACTCAAGCTAAAAAACAGAAAATAGAGAATGGTTTTCAGAAGTGTCTGTAGTGCCATTACAACAATCATTAAATGACTTAAACCAGGCTTACCAAAACTTTTTTAATTGAACTAAGGGTAAAAGAAAAGGTAAAGCAATTAAACTTCCCAGATTCAAAAAACGCAGGTCAAAACAAACTGCCAGGTTTACCTTAAGAGGATTTCAACTACATGAAGACAAAGTATACTTAGCCAAAATAGGTTGTTTCAAAGTAGTGTGGTCAAGACCCTTACCAGGAGAACCATCATCAGTAACAGTAATCAAAGATTCAGCCCATAGATACTTTCTGAGTTTTGTAGTAGAAATTCAACCACAAAAACTACCAGAATCCAGCAAATCAGTAGGCATAGATTTAGGCATTTCTACATTATTCAGCAATGGTAAAAAAGTAGATGCACCAAAACCATTAAAAAAACGAATTAAAAAGTATAGAAAATTAAGTAAATCATTATCAAAAAAAAGTAATGGTTCTAAACAATATGAAAAAGCCAGACTCAGGGTAGCTAAATTTTCCTTCGGAATGCTGCGCAAACATAGTAAATTAAAAGATACTAGAACAGATTTCCTGCATAAATTATCC
>NZ_JAAHGK010000398.1:0-5741 GCF_010672505.1 Okeania sp. SIO2B9
ATACAGAAGCATCTAAGTCAAATGCTGACCCTGTGTCTGTAGTATTTATATCCCATCCCAAGCCAATACCTGCTTGCTTCAAATTGGGAGATTCTTTGGAAAGATTTACTCTTTCACCTTTGCTGAGATTAATAGACATAATTTACCTCTTGCGTCATCTTATTTGCTCATTTATATTATACAGTAAATACTATTGATAAAAATTAGTATATTAGGTGATAAACTGAGTATTTAACTATTTTGGGTTTGGTGATATTCATTTGTTGATATAATATTAATTATCCAGTATTTTTGACCGGATAATTAAGGTTTAAAGCCTCTGTTTTAAAGAATTTTTAAAGAATAAATAAATTAAACAAAACTCTGTTCACCAATCCTATAACTGTCAGGATTGGTGATGATTAATTATTAATTATTAACTAGCTATTAGCTTTTAGTATTTCCGTACCGGAATGCTCCGCAAACAGGATTCAGCTTTTAGAGCTAGGGGTTGAAATCCTCTTTCTGTTCCGGAATGCTCCGCAAATGCACACATTTACTGCTGACTGCTGACTGCTGATTGCTGATTGCTGATTGCTTTTTAATTACTGATATGCTTCTACTCCCTGATTAACAAATTGTAAAGTAAAAGCTTCTTTATAATTAGTATCTGGCTCAATTAATCCTGCTTCTACTACACTATCAAAGAATAATTTCCAGCGTTCGTCTGTCATAGCACCGATACCTTTTGTGGAAGCATCTCCAGAAATAATAATACCATATTTTTTCATTTTTTCTAAACTATAAGCTAATAAATCATCTTTCATTTCTGGGTTATCTTTTTTAATTAATTGATTTGCCGGTTCAGGATTTTCTAAATAACTATACCAACCTTTGATAGAAGCATGGACAAATCTCTGGACTAAATCAGGATTTTTTTCTACCATTTCTTTTGTTGTTTCTATAGTAGTAGCATAAGGTTTATAACCGGCATCTGCTAATAACATAACTACTGGTTCAAAGCCTCCTTTTTGCTGGATTGTGAAAGGTTCAGATGTCAGATAACCTTGCTGAATTACATTTTTATCTACTAAAAACGGAACTACACTAGAATTATAAGGACGTCTCTGGTCGTCTGTATAACCAAACTTAGTTTTGAGAAATTGCCAATAGCCTTTTTCAGCTAAAGATGATACTAAAATCGGTTTGCCTTTTAGTTGTTCTAAAGAGTCATTTCCTACTCCTGGATGAGCAATTAATACTTGGGGGTCTTTTTGGAAAATAGCTGCAACTGTAATAGTAGGAATTCCTATTTCTACAGAGCGAATTGCTTCTAGACTAGACCCCATAAAAAAGTCAATTCCTCCCCCTACTAATAGCTGAGTTCCATTTACTTGAGCATTTCCCATTCTAATAGTAACTTCTAAACCATAATCTTCATAAATTCCTGTAGCAATTGCTTGATAAAAACCTCCATGTTCGCCTTGAGCATACCAATTAGTTCCATAGGTTACTTTGTCAAGATTTTTATTATTTTTAGCAGTAGAGTTGGAGTTATTAGGAGTAGCACAACTTGTTAATATACTGGTACTAATAGCGAGGCTACTATACTGAATAAATTGACGACGATTAATATAATTCATCAGAATCTATTTAACTTAATATTTTACTAGAGTTATTTAGTTGAGCAAAGTCACCAGAGAATAGGGGACAGGGATTAAACTGTGCCTCACACTTCTTAAATTAAAAGTGCTGTATTATTGGATAAATACTCACTTAATTATAGAACACTATGGCAATAGAAATTCATGTTGTTTGATTTTCATTAAAAGGTCTTGAAGTTGTTCTTTGTTACATTATGCTATGCTTGATTTTATTAAAATTAATGGCGTAATTATTATCTCAAAGTTAAGAAAAAATGGCAAAGCATAAACATATTGTATTAACATCTCATCCTGGTCCTGCCGACAAAAAACCAATTCCCGTGCAGTGGGGTGCTCAAGACCCCATAGAGCGAGGACCTGCGATTGGATCTTTGAGTAACCCTAACCATCGTAATGTCATTGGTACTCACTCCGGTTCTTATGCTGTTTATCGTGCCCTGGCGATCGCCTCTGGTAAACTACAATCAAATCACCGTGCTGATTTAACAAATACTTCTCCGGCAGCACATATTGGCCCCTATCCAAGCTGGTATGACCCCGATAAAATTGTCTGTCTCGATCCATTAGGGGCAGTGGTGGAAGAAGTATTTGCATCTTACTATGAACAAGGATACGATATCCGACCTACTATTGCAGTCACGAAGGCAAATATTAATATGCCAGAATTACAGGATGCTGTTGCTAGAGGTGTATTGAAAGTTGATGGCAATATTGTTAAAGATAATGGTAATTTATTGGTAACAAAAGCGGCGATCGACCCAGTTTGGCATTTGCCAGGAATTGCTAAACGACTGAATGTGGAAGAAAGTGACTTGCGTCGAGTGTTGTTTCAACAAATGGGTGGAATGTTTCCGGAATTGGTAACGCGCCCAGATTTACATTTATTTTTGCCTCCTATTGGTGGTACGACTGTATATATAGTGGGAAATGTTGCTGATGTTGCTGACCCCACGAAGAAACTTGCAGTCAGAGTTCACGATGAGTGTAACGGTTCGGATGTCTTCGGTTCTGATATTTGTACTTGTCGCCCCTATTTGGTGCATGGCATTGAGGTGTGTATTCAGACAGCGCAGGAGGGAGGTGTCGGTGTCATTGTTTATTTCCGTAAAGAGGGGAGAGCGTTGGGAGAGGTGACTAAGTTTTTGGTTTACAATGCTCGGAAAAGACAGGAAGGTGGCGATCGCGCGGATGCTTATTTTGCTCGAACTGAATGTGTTGCGGGAGTCCAAGATATGCGGTTTCAGGAAATGATGCCAGATGTTTTACACTGGTTGGGCATTACGAAAATTGACCGTTTCGTGTCGATGAGCGATATGAAGTATAATGCTATTGTTAATTCTGGGATTAAAATAGTTGAGCGCGTACCTATTCCTGATGAGTTGGTGCCGGAAGATGCGCAAGTGGAAATTGCTGCGAAGAAAGCGGCGGGTTATTATACAGATGGGGAGGTGCCTGATGAGACTATTTTATCAGAAATTAAAGGAAGGGAGTTGTCTTGAGAAGGCAAAAGTAAAAAGGCAAAAGACAAAAATCATCTATGGTTGAGTTTGAGAATTTAGGAATGTTCTAAGTTTTGCTAAAGTTGAAGATTCTTTACCTTGTTTTGAAAAGGCAACACAATTAGAACCGAATAATATTAAAGTTATCAATAAATATGCTAATAGTTTAATCAAGTCAGACAGAATAGAAAATCCTTACCTTTATAGTGCTGTGCGCAGGCAACAGGCAACAGCTCCGGAAGGGGGAATAAAAAACCTATAATATAAGACTTTTAGCTATTGGACAGTTCTTGTAATTTGTAAATATGCCAGCGCACATTGCTATATTTGAAAAATCTCTGCGCCTAATAATGTTAAAACTATTACTAACTATGCTAGTGCTTTAATCAAATTAGAAAGAGTAGAAGAATCCTTACCTTTATTTGAAAAATCTCTACAACTTGAGCCTAATAATGTTAAAACTATTACTAACTATGCTAGTACTTTAATCAAATTAGAAAGAGTAAAAAAATCCTTACCTTTATTTGAAAAATCTCTACAACTTGAGCCTGATAATGTCAAAACTATTAATAATTACGTTAATGGTTTAATAAAATTAGGCAAAAGTGTAGAATCTTTTCCTTTTTTAAGAGTATCTCTACAAGGCATTATTGACGATGCCAATTATTTGATAAAATTAGGAAAAACCCAAGAATCTTTGCCTTGGTTTGAACAAGTTTTGGAACTAGAACCTGATAATACTGATGTTATATCATGTCCGGATAATTAGTGATAAAAAAACTTTCTCCTTCTCTTCCCCTTTCTTCCTTCCTGACTTCTAACTCCTGACTCCTGACTTCTCCATCATTTATTTATAACTGTTCAACCGGACATGGTATTATTGTTAATTATCATTTTCTTTGTGGGTTTAATACCCCACCGTCTACACGGTGTTCAAAATTCCCAGGGATGAAATCCCCATGTAATTTTCCTCCTGTCTCCATCTCCTGTCTCCTGTCTCCTTCTTCAAGCTAAACTTTATTTTGAAAAAGCTCTAAAATTGGAACCTGATAATGTTAAAACTCTTACTAGCTATGCTATTGCTTTAATAGAATTAGGCAAATTTGAAGAATCTTGTAAATTTTTTGAGAAATCATTTAAAGTTAGAAGATAATAACTATATACGATACAAATATGCAACAGCACTAGAAGAATCAGGCCAATATCAACCAGCAATTGAACAACTAGAAAAAATTAATTTAACTGATTTATTACAATACCATGCCAATGTAATTCGACTAACACTAGGAAGACTATATTATTCTATTAAACAACCAAAAAAAGGCGGTCAATATTTCGATGAAGCAGTTGATAATTATGACGATCAAGAAAAAACTTTACTCTACAGTGCCAAAAGTATTTTAGCTAATAACTCTGATCACAAAAAAGCTATAGAAAAGCTAGACGAAATTGCTCAACACTCACCTCGTTATGCTGATGCTTTAAAAAAGTTAACTCTTAACTTAACCTCAGAAGAATATTTCGATATAATTGATCCCAAAATTAAGTTAGAAGATACGGAAATGCTTAACGAATAAATGTATCATAGTATCATAAAATAGGCAACGAAATTGCTATTTTAAAAAGTATTGCTTACCGTATTTTAAGGAACTATCAAGACAAAAATTTAATTTTAAATGACATTATTGAAAAAATTGAAAAATTAGTAGAAAACATTGCCGAACGGAGATAAACACAACAATACAAAATATACAAAATTACTGAAGGTCATTACCAAGAAATCCTATCTGTTATTTCTAAAACTGCCCATGATATTTCTGACTTTTTCAATAATGAATTAGCAGTTATTAAGTCAAAAACTCGTCGGGTGATCCGTAAAATTGGTAGTGAATACAAAAACTATTCCCAGTTTGAAAAACTTTGAACTCAACTAGAATTAACTGAAGCTGCTTTGAGCGATTTGAAAGCAATAAATAAAGGTATAGCTATTAAAAATCAACACTTTCTAGTGAAAAAAATATTTGAAAAATGGCAAGTTAATCCAAAAATTTAAAATACATAAATTCAATGATCAATTATTAATGGTGACTCAGAATCTTATGGAGATGAAGAAAAAATCAAAAGTTTTTTAAATGAAATGGTGGAAAATTCTCTAATATCATGTTCGGACGGGTCAGTTATAAATAAAATTTAAGGACTGACAATACCGACAGTACCAAATAAATACTGAAATTATCAATACCCCCAATACCAATATTTCCTCTTTTTCTCCTTTCTTCCCTCCTGACTCCTGACTTCCTCTCCTGGGAGGGGGAGGGGCGAGGGGTGGGTTTACTCCTGACTCCTCACAATAGTTATTTATAAGTATTCAACCGTTAGCGTAGCTCCCCCGGAGGGGGAACATGATATAAAACATAATTCATACCAACAACATTTAATTATCAAAATGAAATCTCAAGATATTATTAAAGCTAAAGGTATCATAGGTCAGAGTATCCCTGGAGAAAAAAATATTTATTAATATAATTTTCTGACAATTGTAAAGGTATTCCTGAAAATCAAAATTGAAGAAGGAGACAGGAGACAGGAGACAGGAGAC
>NZ_JAAHGK010000399.1:0-5735 GCF_010672505.1 Okeania sp. SIO2B9
CCTAGATTAATTGCCACTAGATTGATGCTTGAGCTGTGAATTAATCTAGGCCGAAAAAGTCCGGCGTTACTGGTCCGGGGCTTTCTTCTTGCTGGTTGCTAAAGCTATCAGTATGGAGAATTAACTTGTCAAAAAAATATTAGTTTTGTTTATAGACAGTTTAAGCAAAAATAATAATACTTACACAAATTAACTAACAAAATTAAAATATAATACGAAAGATTAGCTAAATCAGGACTTACCCATAAGGAGAGAAAAACTAGGATTTGAGATTGCTATCCGTTCCGGACTGCTCCGCAAACCCTTTAGTTCTCTGCGGACGGAAATAGGTTGTGCTGCGTAAGTCCTATAAATATATGCTTCAAGCACCTAACAAAACCTGAATAATCAAAAATCAAAGGTAATTCACCATGTCTAAAAGTATAAAAATAAAATTCACCCAAACACAAAAAGGAAGTTGGAGGCAAATTTTATGTCAATATTAGATAAAACGACAGAATTAGCAATACAAGAAGAAGGACTTTATAGAAAAAGAATAACCATCGAAAGCGATCGCCTGAAAAAAGCACAACAAGTTCATGCTTTAGCTATTAACATAATTCCTTTACTCGGTTCCATCGCTGCAATAATAACCGCCTTTTACTGGGGCATTGGCATAGTAGAAGTCGGGCTATTTCTGGGTATGTACATTCTGACTCTTTTGGGAATTACTGTTGGTTTCCATCGGCTATTTGCTCATGGTGCTTTTCAAACCAATACTCCTGTTAAAGTTATTTTACTAATACTTGGTTGTATGGCTTTTCAAGGCCCTGTAACTTATTGGGTTAGCAATCACAGACGTCACCACCAGTACAGCGATCGCCAAGGAGACCCTCATTCCCCCTATTGCTCTGAAAGTGGCGAGGAATACTTTAGTCAAATTCAAGGGTTATGGAATGCCCAAATTGGCTGGATGTTCACTCACAAAATCACAAATACTTTATTATTTGCTAAAGATTTACTTCGGGATAAATCTATTGCTAAAGTCAACGAACTTTACTATATTTGGGTAATAATTGGAATTGCCATTCCAACTATTTTAGGAGGCATATTAACAGGAACTTGGAAAGGCTTATTATCAGGATTTTTATGGGGAGGTGCAGTACGTCTATTTTTGTCGTACATCTTTACAAATAGCATCAATTCCATCACTCATTTATATGGTACTCGTCCTTTTAATACTCGCGAGCAAAGTACAAACAATATCTGGCTAGCTATTCCTACTCAGGGAGAATCTTGGCATAACAATCATCATGCTTTCCCTAATTCAGCCAAATTTGGTTTAAAGTGGTGGCAGATAGACTTTGGCTATTGGGCGATCCGCATTTTACAATTTATGGGATTAGCATGGAATATTCAATCTCCTACTACAGAAATGATAGAGGCTAAAAAAAGTGGCGTTGCTGAATACTGGGATGATTGAGGCCGACACGGAGACACGGGGACACGGGGACACGGGGATTATAGTTAATCTTTCCCGATCAAGTCATCCCGCAATTATGCAATGCCAAAAAAGTTAAGGCGTTGCTGAATCAAAGGATGAATGTTTATGGAACTTCATCTTTCTCCCAACCTACATTCATCCCACGCTCTATGCAACACAAAAGTTAATTCTTTGAGGTATGAGTCTCCAAGAAAAAACTCATAACTACAACACCAGTAAACTAATAATTAAGACTAAAACAAAAAAATGCAAACTCAAACTCATCAATTGACACTGGCAGAAATTCAAGAGTGGTTGGTCTCTTACTTAGCTGAAATCTTAGAGATAGATAAAAAAGAGGTAGATATTAAAGAACCATTTCTTGACTACGGCTTAGAGCTGATTTATAAAGTAAATCTTAAATTAGCCAGTCGCCTCACCATCAGGTGAATTAAAGCTCCATAAATCATGGCTTCACTTACATCTGAATACACCTCATAATCCTTGCTTAAGCGTCTAAATCTATTCAACCATCCAAAGGTTCGCTCAACAATCCATAAATCAGCTCTAAGTAACAACAGCTAAAAGTCACCTGCAATAGCAAAGAAATAATTTGATAATTTGTACTCGAGAAGTCTCCATGCCTGAATTTGACGACAGCAAAAAACTTGAAATCAAAAACCGTATCGCTAGTTGGGATAGGACAGAAACAAATACCGCCGCAACTTTACAAGATTTGCACCTGACCCGGGAAGAAGTCGAGCGTCTGATGTGGGACACCCGTGGTCGCTGGGTCTTTCCTGGGGATAATGAGTACGAAGAACGGCGCAAGTTATTTTACAATAACTTCAAATACATCTTGCCACTGGCGATCGCAGTATGCCATACTGAGTCTGATGTCCAGTGCTTCCTGAAATGTATCTACCGCTTGCACCAACGGGGCTTTAAAGTTCCGTTCGCTCCCCGTTCTGGTGGTCACAGCACCGCTGGTTATTCTACGGTACAATCGGGTATTATGCTGGATTTACGGGAGTTGAACGACCAAATGTTCGACCCCAAACAAAATGTGATTTCTGTCGGTCCTGGCGTCCAGTTTCGTGATTTCTATCGAGTCCTCGATTCCTATGGCCGTTTCACCCCAGGGGCTATTTTCCCGGAGCTGTGTGTGGGTGGTTATATGCAGGGCGGCGGTTACGGTTTTGGCTCGCGCATGTTTGGAATGAATTGCGATAACGTCATCAATCTGACTGTGGTATTGGCAAACGGCAGACTGGTACAGGCAAATGAAAAGGTTAACGCCGACCTGTTCTGGGCTATACGGGGCGGCACAGGGAATAATTTCGGTATTGTTACCCAAGTGACCTACAAGACGTATGAAGCCCCCCAATTCGGGGCTATTGCCATGCGTTGGAAAATCGACACTAACGACAAAGCCCAACAGGGAGCTGAGGTAATGGATCTGATGCAGCGCAAGTTTATGGGTTCAAACAGAGACCGAACCTTCGGTTATATGGTCTTGTTCCATTTCCTTGAAGAGGACGATGAAAAAGTCCCCTACCTGTTGATGCGCACCGTATATATCGGTAAATATGGTACGGGCAGCGATTTACTGAAGGATCTGATCGCCATTGAAGGATGTGAAGTAGAATGGGAAGCTAACAGTTCGTATCCGGATCTCAACTCTCGCCTGATGGGATATGACAAATATGACAACAAAACCCAGTTTACCAATACCAATATAGAGGATCTCCCATCACAGGAGAAGCAGAGCCGTTTCTTTAAGAAAAAATTGGGTATCGATAGCTGGAAGGCTGTAATCGATCACTTTCGTTCGGCTAAGTCCGAATTCAATTGTCTGCCAAAACTGCATATAGAACCGGGCGGGGCGGCTATCGACGACACAAAGCGGGGCGGTAACGCCTATATTCACCGTAAAGACGATTTCAACGCATTCCTCAATGTCTACTGGAAAGATAATTCGGAGAAGGAGAAGGCGCTTTGCTTCCTGAATAAGTGGCTGGAGATCGTCGGTGACAGTCCATACCAGGAGGCTTACCAGAATTACCCGAAACCCTATGTCGATAACTGGTCTCAGCGCTACTGGGCTGAATATTACCCTTGTTTGTGCGCAGTCAAACAGAAATACGATCCCCACAACCTGTTCCGTTTTCAGCAGAGTGTGGGTTCCGATGGAGGTCCTTGCCCCAAAGACAGCATGGAAAGGGCTAAAGGATTGCTGCCGGATCTAGCGGAACATTTTGACAAACCTATCGAATACCTTTGCCCATAGTATGAGCGCCGAGATCGTAGTGCGATCGAGGATATTGTCGGTTGGGTTGAGGTACTAGGGCGTGTCGTCAGTTAAATCTAGAAGCCTTTCAGGGTAAGAATTTGAGGGCAATCGCTAAAACCGCTCGAAACGCTAGAATCAATGTTGAGTCTCGATTGTACGGCTAACTGATGACAGACCCTAGCAACCTCTGTATTTATAACGGCTCGCAATAGAGAGTGAAAAAAATCGGGGGAGATGACAGTATGACAGAAATACAAGGAGAGTGCCACGACTGTGCAGTGTTGCACTTGTTTTGTCATGCACAGTTAATCTATGCTCAGAATTTCTCATCAGAAGGTCAGAAAGTGGGATTGAAGATCGTCTTTTGAATGGAACCGAAAAGTTTAATCAGAAGGTAGTCCAAATGTTAAATCTGACAAACAATCTTAAAAAAATCGAGGATGTCAATAGACAGAGGTTTCTACCATTAATCAAGAATCGAGTTTTATGGAATTAGGAATAAAGAATCGCACGGCATTAGTTTGTGCTGCTAGTAGTGGTATTGGTCGGGCAATTGCCCAGTCCCTAGCTAATGAAGGAGTGCATGTTGCAATTTGCTCCCGAAACGAAAAAAATCTGAAAGCAACCCAAGAAGCATTACAAGCAGAAAATGGTTCAGAAGTTGTTAGTGTAGTTGCCGATCTCAGTTTAGAATCCGACATAGACAGGCTTGTAGAAACAGTACAAACCCAACTGGGTTCCATCGATATTTTAATTAATAATGTGGGTGGGCCGGCTCCTGGTGGTCTGATGGAACTGAGCGAAGAGCAATGGAATGAGGGGTTTCAACTTAGCTTGATGAGCGTTGTGCGACTGACAAAAGCGGTTTTACCAGATATGAAAGAGCAACAATGGGGGCGAATAGTTGCCATTGCTTCCAGCACTGCTAAAGAACCCAGAGAGGAGCTTTTATTATCATCAACGATTCGAGCAGGTATCGCTGCTTTCAACAAAGCAATTGCAGCTAAATTAGTTTCTGATAATATCTTAGTTCATACAGTTTCTCCAGGGCCTATTGGTACAGAACGAGTCTTAAGGTTAACTAAGGAGCTTGCTGCCAATAAAAACATAACATTTGAGGAAGCTCAACAACATCTGGTTAATGAACTTCCGATGGGACGAATGGGAAAACCTGAAGAAGTCGCTAGTTTAGTCACTTACTTAGTATCTCAGCAATCGAGTTTTATGACTGGAAACTTTATTGCGATCGATGGGGGTCAACTCAAAACATGGTAAGCATTATTAAAAATATGGAATCTACTTTAAACCAACGCACTCAAGAGCTAGATATTTTAGAGGATACAAAGCTATTTCAATATCGGATTGAAGATATTAAATCTCGAATGAAGTCTTGGGAGTCAATGCAAAATGACTATATTAAACTCTGTCAAGACAAAAATCTTGCTCCCGATACAACTGGCTTAGAAGTTTCTAATTCAGTCAAAAACATAATGTTAAATATCTTGCAGGAGTTTGATTTAGAACAACCGGGCGATGGGAGCATCGAAGAATATAGCAGCTATATTACAAGACAAAATTTTAGAATCCGAAACTTACTCTTGCTTTTCGGGCAGTTTGGCAGTCACCTAGAGTGGTCATCTGCTTCCTATAACCAAGCAATCGTCCCCAACTTTTTTGATTTGAGAAAGCAAAGTGGAAAAATAGTTAATTACGACAGATGGGAAAGCTTTCTGATTGCAGACATGGAGAATGAACTGACAAAACTCTATGACTTAAATAGCAATTGGAGTCTGATCTTAGCATCTTCTGGCATGGCAGCTTATGCAATAATACATAATTTTATTACTCGCCATTTAAGTGGTGATGATAAGATAATCATTCCCGTTCCATTCTATCACGAAGCCGAAGCATTATTATCTGTGGTATTCAATCTCAAAATTTGAACGCCAGGAATTGCAGATAATAATGCTTCGGCTTCGA
>NZ_JAAHGK010000004.1:0-15375 GCF_010672505.1 Okeania sp. SIO2B9
CCCTAAAGTCTGGAGAAAATAAAGACCGAACAAATTCAAAGGAAAATAATTCTCTCCAGACTTTAGGGAGAAAGTAGTTGGGTTTACACCTTTTTTAGACCCAGAAATTATCCATCAATTTGAATATATTCGACATCAAGAAGTAGTTAAATTTTTAAGAAATAACAATTGTTTAGGATATTCATGGGTAGCAATTGATGATATTCCAGAGCATTATCCCCCTGATACTCACATAGTTATTACTGATGCTTATAATGGCTTTGACGCATCAGCAGCATTAGCTTTAGAACTTTATCTATTATCAGCAAGTTGAACTAGGATAACTACATTGCTTCATATTAGTAGACCAATATTACTTCTGAATTATGACTTGCCAATACGCATTTTAAATACGTATTAACTTATCGGAAATGTTTATTATAAATCTCCAAAAATCCAAAATTAAATCAATTATCCTACTCTTATTCATCAATTATTTACCGAATAATTAAGGCTTAAAACCTCTCCTTTAAAGGAGAAACAAGAAAGATTTTTCCTTGGAGTCAATCCTATATACTTTCAAGGAGAGGTAATTATTAATTATTAATTATTAATTATTAATTGTTGAACTACTTTCTCAGAATTTTGATGGTTTCGATGTTCTTCTAAACCTCGCTCAATTAACTTGCCTACCAACCAAGACACAGAACGTTCATCCTCTTTTGCCCATTTCTCTAACTCTTTTTTCCACTCTGGAGGAATATAAGCTACAACTCTATCTAAATCTGTTTTTCCGCCCATTTTCAACACCTAATACTTATTTATCTAATATTAAGCATACAAATAACTGACTAACTTGTGTTGTGCTATGCCTCGCTATAATATAATTTGCTAGCAAAGTCTGGCAAATACATCTTGACCAAAAAATAAGGTCTCAACCCTCCTATTTCAGTAG
This sequence comes from Okeania sp. SIO2B9, assembly GCF_010672505.1. NCBI lineage: Bacteria > Bacillati > Cyanobacteriota > Cyanophyceae > Oscillatoriales > Microcoleaceae > Okeania > Okeania sp. SIO2B9. The sequence goes on from NZ_JAAHGK010000004.1 coordinate 935, forward strand.
GAGGTACTGATAACTGATAACTGATAACTGATAACTGATAACTGATAACTGATAACTGATAACTGAAATGACATCTGGCCATGAATCGGAAAAACTTAACTATTATCAATCAAACATTTCGTTAAGCTCCTATAAAAACATCTGGAATTATTTTGCTCTCCACGAGAGAATTAGAAAAAATGCGCCGAGTGGGGAGACTCGCAGCCAATTTACTCAACCATCTTGAACCAATAGTACAACCAGGAGTTAGCACTCAAGAATTAAACGACGAAGCCGAAAATTGGACTCAGGCACAGGGAGCCATCAGTGCCCAACTTGGCTATACCCCTCCCGGTCATCCTCCATTTACTGGTTCTATCTGTACCAGTATTAATGAAGTAGTTTGTCATGGTATTCCCAACCCCAAACAGATACTCAAAGACGGAGATATTATCAATATTGACGTTACCCCCATTCTCGATGGCTACCACGGTGATACTTCCAGAACATTTTTAGTAGGTAACCCATCAGCCTCAGCTCAAAAATTGCTAAAAGTAACCGAAGAGTGTATGATGCTACGGATTGCTGAAATAAAACCAGGGGCAAGAGTTGGAGATATTGGGACAGCAATTCAGGAATATGCCAAAGCTAATGGATTTTCTGTTGTACGAGAAATGGTTGGTCATGGAGTTGGTAGGCAGTTTCATACAGAGCCACAAATTCCTCACTATGGCCAACGAGGTCGAGGTTTAAAATTACGCCCTGGCATGGTTTTTACTGTTGAACCAATGCTCAATGAAGGAACTCACAATATTAAGACCTTAGCCGATCGCTGGACTGTAATTACCAAAGACAAAAAACTTTCAGCCCAATTTGAACATACTGTCGCTGTCACAGAAGAAGGGGTGGAAATTCTCACATTAAATTAATTGAAAAAACAAATTTTCTGTCTAAATAAATAATATATGTCTCATTATGGAATGAAGCCTTAAGACCTAAAATAATATAGGTAAATTAACATAGATTTCTTTGAGTACATTTAATATATAGTTTAGAAAAAATTGAATGCCTTTCCCACCAGAAAGTCCTTGCCTAAATATAGCGATCGCCCGCCTGAATATCCCAGAAGCTAATCATTTTGCCATCTGGGTAATGCAGGCTCCTTTCCAACGGGGATATGTCCACCACGATCAAATTTGGCCAGAAACCTTGTCACAAGCTTGGAAGGCTTGGTTAGAAGTATTCTCTCCCCAAAGTTTACCTGCTATTCCGATCGGTACACCTCAACCAGCTTTAGCATCAACTCCAAATATTCATCCTGCCCCTGCTTCCAATGTCAAAATTAATCGTACCAGTCGCCTGATGCAAAATTTGGGTATTAGTCTGTGGCAGTGGCTATTTCAAGGAGAAATTGCTCAAAGTCTCCATCAAAGTCAAGGTATTGCCATTGGCCAAGAACTGCCCTTACAAGTAAGATTGGATATTCGCGCACCCGAATTAATTGCCCTACCCTGGGAAATTATGCAACCAGGAATTTCTTTACCTGCCTTTTCTCTAAGTAGGGAAATTTTGTTTAGTCGTACTACCAGTGACGTTCACTCCTTACCTCCTCTCCCACCTTCCCCATATTTGAATATTCTCCTGGTGATGGGGGAAAATGCGCCTCAAGGACAATCATCCTCAGCTAAAGACCATCAATTTTCTACTTTGTCCAAATTAGAGCTAGAAGAAGAAGCAGCTCGAATAACTGAGGTTTTAAAACCCCGCGAGATTACAAACCAAAATTTACACAGATTTAATTCTATTATTCCTTGCAATGTCGATACATTAATTCAACCGACTCCAGAAGAATTAATTTCCCATCTAGATAAAGAAAATTATAATGTACTTTTTTATGCTGGCCATGGTAAACCAGGCCCAGATGGCGGTTGGTTATTTTTAGCACCTGAGACTACTCTTAATGGTACTGAGCTAGCACAAGTTCTGGTTCGCAACGGAGTAACCTTGGCAGTATTCAACGCTTGTTGGGGAGCGCAACCAGCTACAGATATATCTTCTGGTCAAGTACAGGCAATACCACGCAGTAGTCTAGCAGAAGTATTAATTCATCATGGAGTACCAGCAGTTTTAGGGATGCGAGATGAAATTGCCGATGGAGAAGCTTTGAGTTTTATTCAAGTTTTTGCGCAATGTTTGACAGAGGGAATGTTGATAGATCAAGCAGTAGCTGTGGCTAGGCAACAGTTATTAACTCTCTATAGATTTAATCAACCAGCTTGGACTTTACCAGTATTATATATGCACCCAGAGTTCAATGGTCAATTAATTCAAGTCTTCGATGAGTTGGTAACTCAACTACCCACTAACTCTCCGACTTGGATTAGTAGTTCAACTTCTAGAGCTTTTTTACGTTCTCAAGACAACAATAATGAAGTTTGGCCTATTTGGCCTGGTACGATCGCGGTCGGACGTTCTCAGGAAAATGATGTGGTGATTTTTGAGCGGTGGGTTTCCCAAAAACACGCTGAAATTTTTTCTCGTTGCTTTCCGAGCGAACAGGTTGAACCCATTTATTTCTTAAAAGATATTTCTCGTTTTGGTACTTTAATTTATCAGTCTGGTGATTGGCGAAGAATACATCGTGATGAGGTTGCCATAACATCAGGAACACTGGTAAAATTTGGCAGTTCTCAAGGTCAAGCTTTTGAGTTTGTGATTGAAACAACAAAAGATTTTAGCTAGTTAATCTAAGTTAGAATTGCGGAACTAGCTAGGTTGCTTTTGTAGCTGATTAAGTAGGAAATAACAATATTCCTAATTACCTACTTCTATATTTAATAGAAGATGAATTATTTTTACTCAGGATAAAATTATGAAGAATCAGCCTTCCCGCTCTCAGTTTTCTGCTAATAATTCTACTCAAGTAGAATTGGATTTATTAAATTCGATAGTTCTTGATGATATTGCCTATCCTTGGAATCCAGAAACAGCAGAATCAGACTCTTATTTTGATTCTCTTGAGCAGGAGTTACCATTGTCTGATTTACTAACCGATGTGGAAATAACTTCCGGTTGCAAACAATTTTTAAGTCAAACCGATCAACTGTTTTCTGTGATTGATATTCAGAATTCCTTATCTGAGAAGTTTTCAGGTCTTGCTCCCAATAATTTACTCAACAAGTTAGGCAAGGTTGCTGTTAATGTTGTCGATCAGGTGAATAGTTTAGGGTCTATTCTATCTCTGTCAGACCAATTGGTACATTGTGTCAGCGAAGTTTTACCAGGTTGGGATTTGGAAGATTTGGAAGTAATGGCGCGTCCCCTAGCTTATTCTATGCGTGGTAGTCATGATGATGCAGTAGAAAATACTTTGGCAACAATCCAATCAACTTCTTGGTATGATTTGTCAGAAGTTGAACAAGCACGATTGAGTTTAGCGATCGCGCTCTATGCTATAGAGAAAGCTAATAATTAATTTTTATCTACCCAATTTAATATATTAGAGTTGTCGCTAAATATAGGGGAAAAAATCGCTCCAACCTAGACAGAGCAATCATTCCAAGTAATTTTAGCCTCCAATAGCTACAATCCTTATAGAACAAGGTTTTTGGGGATTTTTTAAGTTATCAAGCGACAAGTATATTAGAGTAGTCGCTAAATAAAGGGAAAAAATCGCTCCAACCTAGACAGAGCAATCATTCTAAGTTTTTTAATTTCCTAATATCTAGAATTCTTACATAACAAGGTTTTTGGGGATTTTTTAAGTTATCAAGCGACAAGTATATTAATTAAGAAATAGCGGTTTTTAGTTTTTTAATGATCAATATTTACTGACGAGTAACTGAACTGAGAACTGCTAGACTTTTTTCTGGGCATTGCACAGTGACGAATGATTTTAGATTTTTGATTGAATTGGATTTTGAATTTGAGAATTGCTAGAATTATTAGACTTGTCGCTTTATAACTTCAAAAACCCCCAAAAACCTTGTTATATAAGGATTGTAGCTATTGGAGGCTAAAAAGGCCTTGAAATTATTGCTCTGTCTAGGTTGGAGCGATTTTTTCCCTCTATTTAGCGACAACTCTATTAATTAATGGTTTTTTTTATTCATAATCTAAACTAATTTTTGGCAATATAATTCCATAATGTGCAACCCCTTTTTCTGAATATGTTTGTAATTTTAATGTTTGTAATTTGATCTCCGGGTGAGTCGATAATATCAAGTCCGGGTAATTATTTATATCATGTGCCCCCTTCGGGGGAGCTATGCTTACGGTATAACAGTTATAATAGGGCTTCCTAGTTGGGTTTTAGCCCTTACAATACTTAGTATTAGGACTAAAGTCCAACTACAAACAAAAACTTTATTATAAGTAATTAATCGTACGATCAAACTCCATTGTGCTTACGCAAACAATAACTTTCTTCTCATATTCCTTGCTTCCCCGCTTCCTCCTGACTCGTGACTCCTGACTCTTCCTCCCAACTATTCAACCGGATATAATGTAATATAGCAATCCTAAAATATTCAAAATGTCACCGTACATAAGAAGCGCCATTATAGCAATGTGCGCTGGCATATTTACACATTATTTTTTGTACACCTGTTCGCTTACTGCACTTTGAGCTGGACATTGTAAATACCTGAGCGCACATTGCTATAATATCAATAGTTGCTTCTGTAGTATAGGTGCTAAACCAGATGCTAAAAAAGCGACAACGTTAGCAACGTCTTCTGGTGTTGCCAACTGACCCAAAGGAATATCGCGGGTAGCAAAATCTTCTCCCACCTATTGATGATAACTTTCTACTCTCTCAGAGACTGTTTGTAAAATTTTGTAATATAAAATGATTGACCTTTAAACTGTAACAACTTGGTTATTTATCCCAGATTTATAGGCTGAAATACCCAATTTGCCAGGGGTAAAAACACTTCATAATTATTTACAAATAACCTCTCAGTACGCACAAACCCAGGTGCAACAGCATAAGCTAAAATATTAGACTTGACAAAACCACGGGCAATAGTACGAGTTAGCGAAATCACCCCACCTTTAGAAGCTGCATAGTGAATATGTTGGGGGTCGTCTCCACGAAAAGCAGCTCGACTAGCAATATTAATAATAGTGCCACCGTCACGAGTTTGAAAATGACGAATTGCTTCTCGACATAGATCGGCAACTGCAACTAAATTTACTTGCAAAGTTTGTTGCCAAGCATTAATTCAAATGTCTATTTCATCATCTACGCTAGTAGCAACAAAAATTCCAGCATTATTCACCAGAAGATCAATACGACCTTGCCAGGTAATCGCTTAAAGCGATAATTTCACAGCAACATTTTTTTCCACTAAGTCTGCTTTTAATAAATAACATTTATCTTAACCAATTTGAGTGGCGATCGCTTCTGCTGCTTGTTGTTTATGACCGTAATGTAAAATAACATTGAAAAATAGAATAATTTTATCAAAGTCAAAATTATTCTTCTAGTAGCTGAATGCCGAGCAAAAAATTGGTAGTGCTATGGCATCCTTCTTAAATATGTATTTAAAAAATTATCTAGTTCAGTGTCAAATTTTTCTTTATTCTTGATGATTGGCTTCCATGAATATCGGTAATTTGGAAGCCATCAATACATAAAACTAATTGAGACTAATGAAACAAAAAAAAATTCTGGAGTTCAAAAAAATTATCTGCTACTAGAACAAAGGAAAGAAATATCGGAAAAATTAATCATATTAACTAACACAAATATTATTTGATTAGCTCAAAAAATTATTGATGATACTCAATTTTTTCTCATGTTAATTTCCCCTTTTCCTGGGGTTGAGAATGCTGGTGCTTATGAAACCTAATTCCTAAAAAAACATCATACAGAAAGCTCCAAAAATTTTTTCCTTGCAATAATCCTAAAGATTGAGGAGAACCCTTAACATCTAAAAGTGGCTTCATAACTTCATAAGCAGGTTTGTAATTATACCAAGGTATAGAAGGCCATAAATGATGAATTAAATGGTAATTCTGTCCACAAATCAGAATATTGAGTAAGCCACTTGGATAAACTCTAGCATTGTGCCAGCGATCGCGTTCCTGGAAAGGACGATGAGGTAAATAATCAAAAAATAACCCTAGAGCTAAACCAACAACTAAAGCAGGAGAAAACCAATAATTTAAAATATAATCCAGAAACCCAAAATATATGGACACACCTATCATTGTGAACACTACTAAACGGCTAAAAAACCATTCCCATAGTTCAAATTTCCGCCAAAGTCGTCTTTTAAAAAAGAAGATTTCATGGTAGAAAAAACGGGCTGCAATTAGCCATAAGGGGCCACCAGTAGAAACAAAATGATCTGGGTCATTTTCTGGGTCGTTAACATGGGCATGATGCTGTAGGTGTACTCTTGTAAATACTGGGAAAGCAAAACCTAACATCAAGGCGCTGCCGTGACCTAAAATAGCATTAACTAAGCGATTCTTATGGGCTGAATTATGGGAAGCATCGTGAATTACTGTTCCTGCCATATGTAAGGCTAGAACATTCATCAAGAAGCAGCACCAGCCAGGAAAGTGCCAGTACCAGTAACCGCAGGTTGAGGAAATTATTATTCCTATAGCACTCAAAAACATGAGTAAGTTAGTATTTAAGCCTCCAGACGGGCTTAATAACTCTCTTGGGACTGTCGTTTGCAGCCCTGCCTCCAACATTTTAATTTGCACTCCTCTATATTGATTGAGACTTTTTTTATTACAATACGATATAGGCAAAATTTTGTAAAGATATATGAAATATTATTAATATAAACAAAATAATTAGAATCTTTGGTTATAGGAGAAATTAAATAAAGTTAATCGCGATCCCCATAAATTAGACCCCGATCCTAAAACTTAAATTATAAAAAATACAGATTGTTGCTAATTAAATAATTTTAAGAGTAAAAAGTAATTATTAATAGTTGCATTGACATCCTTTGAGTATGGTAGTCTAAGATATCAATCTCGCCCAGTAGTATAGTCATAAATAAATGTAGGCACTATTGTAACTTTGTCCCAGAATTAATCAACGTTCTTTAACTTTAATTATTAAATAAATAAATATCATTTGTTTTTTCAACATTAACATTATTATATATAGCGTAATTACTATTCAGAAATAATTAAAAATCCAAGATACCACTCTTAACCTATTACTGTTAAAACTTTGAAATTATGCAACTGCAAAATGGCTTACGCCGAACTAAAATTGTAGCAACTATTGGCCCATCTACTACTAAGCCTGATGTACTTCGGGAGTTAATCAAAGCTGGTGCAACAACCCTACGACTTAACTTTTCTCATGGAACCCATGAAGATCACCAACGCAGCATTCGATTAATTAGACAAACTTCTTTTGAACTAAATCAACCTGTAGCCATCTTGCAAGACCTTCAGGGACCAAAAATTAGACTAGGAAAATTTGAAAATGGTTCAATATCTCTAAAACGGGGCGATCCATTTATTTTGACCAGTAACTTAATGCCTGGAACTCAAGAAATGTCTTCTGTAACTTATGAACTCTTAGCAGATGAAGTGCCAGAAGGAGCAAAAATTCTTCTTGATGATGGCAAAGTAGAAATGTTGGTGGAAAAAGTAGACAAAGTACAGAAGCAATTACATTGTCGGGTTGTAGTTGGTGGTCCTCTTTCCAATAATAAAGGTGTGAATTTTCCTGGGGTTTATCTCTCAATTAAAGCACTGACAGATAAAGACCGAAAAGACTTAATGTTTGGTCTTGACCAAGGAGTAGACTGGGTAGCATTAAGTTTTGTGCGTAACCCCCAGGATGTCTTAGAGATTAAACAATTAATTGCTAATGCGGGAAAAAAGGTTCCTGTGGTGGCAAAAATCGAAAAACACGAAGCGATCGAACAAATGGAAGAAATTTTGGCTTTGTGTAATGGGGTAATGGTTGCTCGTGGTGACTTAGGTGTGGAGTTACCAGCAGAAGAAGTGCCACTTTTGCAAAAGCGACTGATCTCAACATCTAATCGAATGGGAATTCCGGTAATTACTGCTACTCAAATGTTAGATAGTATGGCGAATAACCCCCGTGCAACCCGTGCTGAAATTTCTGATGTGGCAAATGCAATTATTGATGGTACGGATGCAGTAATGTTATCTAATGAGACAGCGGTAGGTAATTATCCTGTGGAAGCGGTGGCAACAATGGCAACGATCGCCAAACGCATTGAGCAGGAAATTATCACTTGCAACGTTTCTAGTATGAATGATACAGGTCATTCAATTCCTAATGCAATTAGCCAAGCGGTGGGTCAAATTGCAGAACAGATAGATGCTGCAGCTATTATGACTCTGACTAAAACAGGTGCAACAGCGCGAAATGTTTCTAAGTTTCGACCAAAAACTCCTATTCTGGCAGTGACTCCTCATGTAGATGTTGCTAGACAGTTACAACTTGTTTGGGGAATAAAGCCATTATTGGTGTTAGACTTAGCTTCTGCTGGTCAGACTTTTCAATCTGCAATCAGTGTTGCTCAGGAGAAGGAGTTATTATTTGATGGAGATTTAGTGGTAATGACTGCGGGTACAATTCAAGGTGTGGCAGGTTCAACAGACCTGGTTAAGGTTGAGGTGGTGACTGCAGTGTTAGGTCAAGGTACTGGTATTGGTCAGGGATATGTTAGTGGTCGCGCTCGTGTTGCTCATAGTGCAAAAGAAGTCCGAGATTTTAACCCTGGAGAAATTTTGGTAGTTAATCATACAGATGCTGAATTTGTGGAGGTAATGCAAAAAGCTGCAGGAGTAGTAACAGAAGAGGATAGTATTACCAGTCATGCAGCAATTATTGGTTTACGTTTGGGACTACCAGTTATTGTGGGGGTGAAGAATGCTACCAGTGTGGTTCGCGATGGCACGATTTTGACTTTGGATGCTCACAGAGGTACGATATACTCAGGAGCTACTCGAAAATAGTTCATATTAAAGGTGAATGAATAGTCATAAGCTAAGACAAATTGTAAATTTTACTTCTGTGTTTCCTGTTGTCAGTTATTTATAAATATTCAACCGGACATGATATAAATATTCGATGTAAGAATTCAGGTCAGAGCGATCACTGTTTTATTTTTGTTTGATCTAAACAGGACTTACGCAACGGCACTAATTGCAGTGAGAAATCCAGAAAAATGCTGAGATTATATACCATATATAGTTGTACTGCGTAAGTCCTGCTAAAGTCACGATGCCTAGGAACTTTTTTCAGTATCGGTATATTTTTGTACCAGTTATGATGAATAATATTATGTTCGGACGGGTCAGTTATAAATAAAATGTAAGAACTGACAGTACCTAAGAAATACTGAAATTATCTTTACTTTTCTCGTTTCTTTCCTCTTTCTTTCCTCCTTTCCTCCCTCCTAACTTCTGACTTCTGAGAACTCACAACGGTTATTTATAAGTATTCAACCGATAGCGTAGTTCCCCAGGAGGAGGCACATGATATAACACCAATGAAGAAAACCACGTTCACCTAAAAGTTTTAGTATGATCCCAACGTTATGTTAAGCAAGCTAGTTAATAACGTTAAAACAGTTACAAGCCGACGATTAAGAAAAGAATTTTCAGCAACATTTTAACGCTATTTACTGGAAAGATGTTCTCTGGAATGGTTCCTATTTGATTGCTTCTGGCAGTGGGGTAACAATTTCCACTTTGAAAAAGTACATTGAAAACCAGAAAACCCCAGAATAATATTGTAAATTAGTGGGACATCGAGTCCCACTAATTTACCGCCAATTGATATCACACCATAATTTTAATTTGGTGTGATATCAATTGGCGGGTCAGCTAAAAAGATAAATTCCGACTAATAAATGGTATCAAAGCTATTCATTCTGACTCGGTGACTCGGTGCTCCTGACTCCTAAGAAATAACCTAGTTATTTGTAGCAAATATTGATCACGTTTGGTATAACACTGAATAATTGTCAGTGGGTGCAGAGTCTATAAATCTGCACTTAATGGTAGTCGAAGGAAAAGTTAGGATATATCAAAAGCTTAAAACTCAGATAACGCAAGATTTTTCCTTCTCTCCTAGATAACTAAATGCTTTCTTCCTTCTTCCTTATGTTATACATACAAGTCCCGAAAAATATGCTTAGTGAATTAAAGCAAATGGCAACCCAGTCAGGAGCAACATAATAGGTACTGTTATAGCTGATTTTTCTTCAGAAATATTGGCAATTTTTTGACAACCACTATACATAGTTAAAATTGTATAACAAAGGGCAAAAATAACTAAAATAATACTAATTACCCAGTTATTGAAAACTCCGCTAAGTAGTACCATGAAACCTAGAGGTAATAGGGATGCACCTGCTGTAAATAAATCTCCTGTTAAACTACCATCAGCTTTGAAAATAAGTCTGGCAAAACCACTTGTAACTGTCAAATTTACAAAGGGAATAATACCGATAATTATTAATAATAAAAATTCTGTATGATTTGCTTTATCTAATCTCTGTAAAATTAGATTAGTTCCTACTACAAAGCAAAATTCAAATATTATGCCAAATAAAACTGCAACGTTAAATGCTCTTTTTTGTTCTAACTGAGTAAAAGCTGCTAATAAACCTCCTATGGGATTAGGAATAAAAATCTTTACTGCTATCCAAGCATCCTGAATAGTTGTCTGAAATATTTCTAGTATTTCTAACCATGAAAAATGGTCTAAACTTTTAATAGCTTCTAGCGCTCTTTGAGAATTAGCTTTATCACCTTGGTCTGCAAAAAGTTGAGCAGCTTTTCTGAAATCTATTATTGCCGGACGATGTTCTTGCAACTCTAGATAAACTAAACCACGTTGATAATAAACGTGAGCAAAATTCGGATTTATTTCTAGTGCTTTACTATAGTCTTCCATACCAGCTTGAATGTATCTTAATTTCATACGACATAGACCCCGATAATAATAAACTTCTACTAAGTATGGGTCTAAAAATAATGCCTTTGTATAATCAAGATCGGCACTCCGATAATCTTGCAGTTTATAATTAGCGAATCCTCTATGATATAAAACTTCTGCCCAATTAGGATTAATTTCCAGTGCTTTTGTGTAATCTGCTATTGCACCTTGATAATCTCCAAGCTGACTTTTTGCAACTCCTTGTTTATATAGTTCTTTGGCTTCCCCTACCGTTTGATCGTATTGCGATCGCTTCAATGGGTCAGAAAGAATTTCATACATTGAGTTGATTTCTTTGAATTTTTCTGCTGCATTTATATCCCCTGGATTTACATCAGGATGATACTGACGTGCTAGGCTATGATAAGCTTTTTTAATCTGTTCTGTAGAAGCATTTTTTGATACTCCTAGAACTTCATAATAGTTACACTCTTTTTCCATCTAACCCTAGTTTCCCAAAGCACTATTTTAGGCAATTATTGTTGATTATATCATAAAGTATTTCAATGCTTATTGGAAACAAGATATTTATCAATTTGCAAGAATTTATATATTGAATTTTTAACTTTATATCGATCGATGAGCATTAATAACAAATCCGGTTGAATACTTATTATATAGTTGGGAGAGATAGGAAAGTGGGAAGGTAGTCCGATTTAATATTTAAGTGTGGATATAATTAGAAAAATATACTGTATAATCGGATTCGATAATAACAACACATATTAAAGGTTGTATATAATAATTTCTCAAGTTTTGAAAAATGATCGTAATCAGGAAGAGAAAAAATACTAAGTAGAGCAGGAGCAAAAAAAAGACGTTGCATTTTTAATCGAAAAACCCCTAAAGGCAATAAAGATAAACTTTAAACCCAACTATGCGCCTAAAATACGCTCCTTTTTGAGCGTGAAGAGCTGAAAACCAGGTACTTTTTTCGACCCAAAAAAGGCTAAAACCTTTATCTGTAAATACTTTTAGATTTAATCAGCAAGCCCTAAATAGAACAGGACTTACGCAGAACCGCTATATCTAGTAGGGGCGAATGGCATTCGCCCTCTACGGATAGCGTATTGTCTAAGAATTTGCGTAAGTCCTGTAGAAATCTTAGGCGTTGGTAAAGCGCGTGTATGATATTAATCTTAATTCTTTTGACTTTAGTCAGAGAGAGGTACTGATAACTGATAACTGATAACTGATAACTGATAACTGATAACTGATAACTGATAACTGAAATGACTCCTCACATGATATAATGCTGATAACTACCTAATATTTGATGTAAATTAACTACATCACCAATAACTGCAATAGCTGGTGCTTGAAACCCAGTTGCTTCAATTTGTTCTACAATAGTTTCGAGAGTAGCAATTAATTCTTTTTGCTCGAGACGAGTTCCCCACTGAATTAAAGCAATGGGTTTTTCTGGGGAACATCCGGCGACCATAAGTTCTGCGATAATATTATGTAAGTTATGAACTCCCATATAAATTACGATGGTTTCTGAACCCTGGGCGATCGCTTGCCAGTTTACATTTGCTCGATATTTACCTGTTGCTTCGTGACCTGTGACAAAGGTAACTGAGGAACTATAATTTCTGTGGGTAAGGGGAATACCTGCATAAGCAGGTGCAGAAATACCAGAGGTGACACCGGGAACAACTTCTACAGGTATTCCTGCTTGAATTAAGTCTTCCATCTCTTCTCCACCACGACCAAAAACAAAGGGATCGCCTCCTTTCAAACGTACTACCACTGCATGAGTTTGAGCTTTTTGAATTAGCAGTTGAGTTGTTTGTGTTTGTGGTAGGGAATGGCGACCGCGACGTTTGCCTGCATTGATTTTTTCTGCATTGGGGTTAATCATTGCAAGGATAGGACAGCTGACGAGAGCATCATAGATAACGACGTCTGCTTGTTCTAATAGCACTTTGCCTTTGAGTGTCAGTAGTCCCGGGTCTCCCGGTCCTGCCCCTACTAGATAGACTTTGCCTATACATTTTGACTGATCCATATTTATTATTTTAGATAATTATGCAATATAGTTAAGTAATTCTATCAAAAATCTTGAAAGAGGACTCCCGTTATAATCGCGCTGATTTAACGGTGAGACGGGGCGTATAAATTGCGCGGGGAACCCACGCAGACAGCACCTTATGAATTTCAAAGTAGTAAGTTAATTGAGCGCTTGCAAATTAATCCAGCATGATTAGAGAAAAGTGCACCGCCTGCGCTGAGATTTCCTCAGCGTAAAGACGGAGCAAGAAAGCTTGTGGAGATGATCTGACGGGGGTACAGCTCAATTTATTTGATTTGTTACCAAGCTTACGAATCTGGGAGACAAGAATCTCACGTTATAATTTTTGATTTAACGGTGAGAGCGTCAATAAGTTATTGAGCTGTTATTAGAACTACTGTTTCTAATCATACAAATAGTCTAATTTTATGTCCATATTCAATTTTTGGTGTTGCTGAACGGTAATAATTTTTAGATTAAGTATCAATGCAAAACATAAGTTTTTCAATTTTACCTTCAGCTACTTACCATTACATTTGAGCAACGCCAAAATACCTTCTCTTTTCCTACAAAAAGTTGCGAGACATGAAACGTTCAGCGAAACTAAAGTAGGGAAGTTAAATTACTGTGGTTGCACCTCTAAAATACCATTATCATAAAATAAAACTGTAAACTCAGCCCACTCTGTTTTGAGTAATTCTTTTTGAGTAGTAGCGTCAGAATTAACTAGACTGGGTATAGGTGTTTTTTCCAGATTATCTGTTGCTATTTGATTAAACGCTTCGTAAGCAGCGATCGCCCCATTTTTATCTACTTTAACTAGGTATATTGAAGTTATATTTATGGGGGTTTTCCAGGTTTGATCAATAGTATTGTATAGTTTTTGTTTTAATTCTAATAACTCTGTTTTGTTGGTAATCTTTTTAGCTATTGGCTCTATATTTTGGGGTGGAGAATTAGTTGTTGCTTTTACATGGTTGTTGGTATTTTGATTATTTTTTTTTCCAGCCTTCTCTGGAAATTCAGATTTCTTATTTACTGTCTCAATACTTCCGACCATTGTTGGTTGAACTTGACTTTTATCTACTGTCTCTAATCTTTGATTTTTTGTCTTTGTTGAACTTGAGTTGTAAACAACATTAGTTACAACTTTGGCTTGATTTCCTTGATGGATATCTCTAGTAATCAGGATGCGATAAAATCCAGAAATAACAACTAGAATAATAGTAGTTAATGAAACTAATGATGCTGTTTTAACTTGTTCAGTTAATTCTGTTGTACTGTCAGGGTTCATATCTTTAGCTGAAATATCTGTTTTCACAATTATCATTTCGGCTTCCTCAGGTTGGATATTTATTTCTTGGCTTGAACCGACTCTAATATGCAAGGAACTAGAAGATTTGGCTTCCCGCAAGACTTGCACTGGTTTATTAGAAACTACTCCCTTTTCTTCTAGTCTCTGAACAAGAAGAATTGTTCAGA
>NZ_JAAHGK010000040.1:0-14199 GCF_010672505.1 Okeania sp. SIO2B9
TTGAAAATGTTACAGGTTTAGTAGCTTGCATAAAATTTAGTCAAGATAGCTTCATCAATTAGAATATTTTTCTATTTAGATATTAATCTAAATAGAAAAATATTCTAATTGATGAAGCTATCTTGACTAAATTTTATGCAAGCTACTAAACCTGTAACATTTTCACCAGTTTCTCACAACACTCCTACTCAGGTAAAACCTCAAATATTTTCCAAAAGAATCAAGTCTTCTTATCTAGGAATAACAATTGAAACTACAGTCAAATTATTTACTAATATTGTAATTTCTGTTTTTGTAACATCAGCTTTCTTGAAATTGTGGCCTCATTACCAATCTATTCAAGAAAAGCTACAAGTAATTGAATCTGAAATTGAAGCCACAACTGAAAGACTTAATCAAGAGAAAGCAGATTTTACTCGTTATTTCGATCCTAGTCAGGCCAAAAGTATTATGCAAGAGCAAAGCAACCGAGTAGGCCGTCATCAAATACCGATAATTTGGCTAAAAGATAATGGTGTTAAACCAAATTCAGAATCTACTAGCTCTAATGGAAGAAGTAGTTAGTATTAGCTAGGGCAAAACTTAAGTTAACACCCCTAAAGTACGACTGATAATGGGAGCGATGGGGATTTATAACAGTTTTCACATAGACTACAGTGGCCAAAGCATTTTTCTAGGATCTAGGGACGTTGTATGCAACGTCCCTACCTACCCCCTACTACTCCTCCCTTCCCTTGGGCAAAAAGAATTTTGTAGTCCACTTAAATGAAAATTGCTGTAAACCCCACCAAACCCATTGAAATTGCCGTTGACGCGCGTGGGTATTAACCCATCAGGAATCAAGATAATTATCTGACAGTGATGGAAACAAAGTAGCTAATCCTAAAAATCTCAACAAGTTGCACAAAAAATTAAGGTTAGCTCAAAAGTCTCTATCTAGGAAAACCTTTGGGTCAAATCATGATCAAAAAGCCCGGTTTAAAGTAGCTAGGATACACGCAAAAATTAAAGATTCAAGAGGAGACTATACTCATAAGCGTGCCTACTCAGCTAATCAGATAAATATAAAATTATAGCCACTCGAGCTCTTTCAACATTACTCTGATAGTATTTAGAGTTTTGGATTAGGGATACTCTACTTATAATTTGTACAGAACTATCAGCTTTTTGAAATAATGATGAATATTATTTAGAAACACAAATCCTGAATATTTACCTCTACCAAAAATATGGATAAAAAGTCAATTAGGCTGCATTTGCTAATGCAATTTCAGATGTAAGAATTTCTACTGCAGCTTGATATTGTTTGTCAGCTTCTGTGGTAATTTGGTAAGGCCAAATCGGGTCTTCTTCCACCACAACATCAGGCATAATTCCCTGTTTATTGATATCTGTATGGTTTGGTGTTTCATACTTGGCCACCGTCACAGCCAACCCCGAACCATCAGACAAATCAAACAAAGACTGAATTAACCCTTTGCCAAAAGTTTTTTCACCTACTAACAAAGCACGGCCATTATCCTGAAGAGCACCTGCAAGAATTTCACTGGCACTGGCAGTACCCTGATTAGTTAATACAACTAATGGGGAATCAGTTATGGCTAGTCCTTCAGCAGAAAAACTACCAAGAAATCTTTGTCTATTAACCGTGTAAACAATAGTACCATCATCCAACCATAGACGAGCAATTTCTATGCCAGCTTGTAATAGTCCACCTGGATTATTTCGTAAATCAAGCACATAACCAATAACCCCCTGCTGCTCAAAACTTTCTACTGCCTGGCTGACTTCTGTCGCAGCATTAGCATTAAATTGACTCAGACGAATATAACCAATTTTTCCTGTTTCCGGGCCATACTTTAATTCAGCATAGACTGGGTTAATTTCAATAGTATCCCTAATTAGTTTAATTTCTTGAGGTTGGTCGTTGCTTTCTGTCAAAATTGTCAATACTACTGAAGAACCAACAGGACCTCGCATTCTATTTGCAGCTTCATCCAAAGTAAATTCTGAAGTTGATTGGCCATCAATTTTGAGGACGCGATCGCGAGGTTGAATACCAGCAGCTTCAGCAGGAGAGCTCTCCAGGGGAGAGATGACTATTAGTTCTCCTGTTTGAGGGTCCAAAGCAATTTGTAAACCCACTCCGGTTAATTCTCCAGAAGTATTAACCTGCAAATTATTGTATTGTTCTGGTTTGAGAAGTCTGGTGAAGGGGTCTTCCAGACTTGCCAACATTTCTTGAATGGCATTATAAGTATCGTCTCTGTTCTCAAGGGGTTTCTTAATCAATTTTTGACGTACAAACCACCAATTCTGATGATTGAAAGAATCATCAACATAAGCCAAGTTAACTATCCGCCAAGCTTCGCCCAATAAACTCTGTTCCTCTGTCAGTGCTGATGCAGATGATGTCCAAAATCCACCACTCAGAATCACTGGTAATATTAATAGAAATATAATTCGAATAAATCTTTTTTTCATAAATACAAAAGTTATTGCCTCATAGCATTATTGGGTAAAATTTACAGTATAAATCAAAAATACTTAATATCTCAAACTTGATCAAAGCTGACACGTTAAGATATCAGGAGCTTGGTAGCCCTCTTCTTTTAAGACAGGGTCGAAAAGCGACTCGTGCGGATTTATTTTCAGTAAAAAATGATACAATTTAACCAAGCAAGTTAAGAACAACTATCTACGCTTTGAGGCATTCCTAGTAAGGTAAAATTCCTGCAACGAAGAACCGAATGTACAGAGTATGAAACCACTATACGAGCAAGTAACAGCAGGGTGTTGACCGTATCTACTGACATCGTCATGGACTCGGAAAGCGTAAAAAAATTAACAAGTAAGCGCAATTGCTGTATTGGTAAATCAATAATCGTTTTGAGCGTCTAGGGGGATATTTGACTATTCCTTTTAAATCATTCTTAAAGAATCTGCCTCTCTTCGGAGCGCAGAGTGTCAACTTGATGAAATTTATCCATAAGTTATGTTAAATTTTTTAAAGGGAGGGTAGAAAAGAATTAATATTTGTTTCTTAAAGTTAAGGTAGACTTGTCTGTGAATTGCTTTACCAGTTGGTATGATATTTTGTATTGCTGGTTAAAGGTTTGAGGTAAGTATATCTTCCTAACTACCCAGAACCATCGATTAAAAAACAGCAATATTCATCTAGGATTTTTGGCTTCATGTTCACAAAACAGGTAACTGATTCAGCAGCTTATAAGTGGTTCGATGAGCGCTTAGAAGTTCAAGCGCTCGCTGACGATATCTCCAGCAAATATGTCCCACCCCATGTAAATATTTTTTACTGCTTGGGTGGTATTACTTTGGTTTGCTTCCTCATCCAGTTTGCTACTGGGTTTGCTATGACTTTCTACTACAAGCCAACAGTAACAGAAGCACTGGCATCAGTTCAATATATTATGACTGAGGTTAACTTTGGTTGGCTAATTCGTTCTATCCATCGTTGGTCGGCCAGTATGATGGTGCTGATGATGATTCTTCATGTTTTCCGAGTTTATCTCACAGGTGGTTTCAAGAAACCCCGGGAACTTACTTGGGTAACAGGTGTAGTTATGGCTGTAATTACGGTTAGTTTTGGTGTTACAGGTTATTCTCTACCTTGGGACCAAATTGGTTACTGGGCTGTGAAAATTGTTTCTGGGGTACCTGATGCAATTCCATTTGTTGGTCCATTTATTGTAGAATTAATGCGTGGTAGTACAAGTGTTGGTCAAGCAACTTTAACTCGCTTCTACAGTCTTCATACTTTTGTACTACCTTGGTTAATTGCAGTATTTATGTTACTGCATTTCTTGATGATTCGTAAGCAAGGTATCTCTGGACCTTTGTAAGTTAACCTATACGAATCGTGATGATGTAGCTATAGCATAAATCATCAGAAATATTAGGATTAATAGTGGCGGGACAGACCGCCCAATAAAAGTACAACGCCTGCGCTGAGGTTTACTTAGGGTAAAGACGGAGAAATAAAGCTTCTAGAGATGGTCTGACAGAAATGCAACTTAACTTGTTTGATACGAGTTTATGTGCATCTAGTTATAGAGTCTGTGAAGCAAGAATATCCCACTATAATCTTTTATTTAGTGGTGATAGTGTCAAAAATAATCAAATACTAGCTCTCGGTGATTACGGAGAAAAAAAGATTATGTCCACTTTAAAAAAGCCGGATCTGAGCGATCCTCAATTAAGAGCTAAGTTAGCTAAAGGTATGGGTCACAATTATTACGGTGAACCTGCTTGGCCTAACGACTTACTCTATATATTTCCAGTCGTAATTGTTGGTACATTTGCTTTGTGTGTAGGTCTAGCGGTACTAGATCCTGCTATGGTTGGCGAACCAGCAGACCCATTTGCTACACCTCTAGAAATTCTGCCTGAATGGTATTTCTGGCCAGTGTTTCAAATTCTGCGTACTGTACCTAATAAGTTGTTGGGTATTGTAGCAATGGCTTCTATTCCTCTGGGATTAATGTTGGTTCCTTTCATTGAAAGTGTAAATAAGTTTCAAAACCCTTTCCGTCGTCCAGTAGCGACTGCTGTTTTCTTGTTTGGTACAGCAGTAACTCTGTGGTTGGGTATTGGTGCTACTTTACCAATTGAGAAATCCTTGACTTTTGGTCTATTCTAAGAATGAGACTTCTAAAATAAGATTTTACACCCTTTGTTGATTTTCTTGATGAGTACATTTGTAGTTGTGTACTTGTATAAATTTTCAAGGGGTTTTACCTCTCCCCGCGCTTAAAAGCGCGGGGATTCTAAACTGTTGCTACGATTAGGGGATAAAGCCAAATCTGGTAGCTTTTTTAGTTTTGGTTTCCCAGATAGGAAATCTGGAGCGCGAGGGTTAAAACTCGCCTACAGACCTTGACTAGGCTTAGATCTAATTGTGTCTCTACTTTACGTTCACGAAGCGTGCCGAAAGCAAGTATATTCGCTGCACCATTTAAGTCAGCTTTGACCCACAAACCTTTACCAGTGTGGTATATCCCACGTTTAACTCGTTTCCCTGATGGTTTCCAACGGCAGTCGCTACAACGGGGGGAACCCCCGCAATGCGCTGACTCCCCTTCAGGTTTTTCACCGAAAGTAGGTAGAAAATCGCCATCTAGAAAACTAGCCTTGCTGGTATATGACTCTTCAGTTTCAACAAACTTAATCCCGTACTCAAGGCACAGTTGTTTAACTCATTCTTTAAGTTTAGTTGTGGGAATTTGTACGAATGACTGTGTTGTTTTACCTAGCTTAGACTCTACTATTAACTGAAAAGCATTTTATATTTATTTGGCTAAATTTAGGTTTCATAGCTTGATTCACCAACGCACCATTTTTGCAGCTTTATTAACTGCATCTCTCATCTGGCGATTACGTTTTTCTGTGATGTGGGCTAATTGCTCATCCGAATAACCCTGGGGTTTACCCTCTTTGAGAGTGGAAACCGATTTATTATACCACTGGTTAAGGCTTTTAACCTTACGCCCATCAATAATCAAGCTAGTACCAACGTTAGAAACGCAACTTAGGAGCCTGTAAAAATAACTTGAACAAATTACTCCCAAAGCTAAATAATCAAAGTATCACGTTTATTGTTGGGTAATATGTCTGATCACTCTGTAGTCAAAACTATTCAAGACAAGTATGAATTGTTGTGGCCTTACTTAAACGAAAAAAACACGACGTATATGGGCAGCCATTGAAGCTCAAAGCCTGGGTTGGGGAGGTATCACCTTGGTAGCCAAAGCAACTGGACTTTCCCGGACAACAATTCATGCTGGTATGGATAATCTCTGTAAATCAGATGGAACAACAAGATCGGACTACAAAGTTTGATTTTTCATTTTTAACTCTCAAAATATTTAGGGTTTTTAGCAAAAATATTATTACTGGCATAGGTCGATCGTTGTGGAACGCCTTTTTTTGAGTTGTAATTGTAATATGATCGCCAAAAGTTAGATAAATTATAATTTATAGTTTATATTAATTATCATTAATTATCCCTGGTCAAAAGTTACATATAATTGGCTTTTACGAGGTTGTGCTATAAATAGTATCTAGAGGTGCTTGGAAATAAAAAATATAAATAATAATGTGGAGATTAAGTTGGCTAACAAGATTAATCAAAAAAAAGGAAATACATTTGTTTTTCTGGAAATTTTATCTCGTGAAGGTGGCATTCAATCTTATGTTAGAGATATTTTCCAGGCTTACCAAGACCTAACAAATTCTACAAATGCTTCTGATTCGGTTCTAGATACTGATATATTATTACTGAGAGATGGATTAGAATGTGAAAATCCCTATCAGTCGAAGAATATAAATTTCTATTATTTAAAAACTCAGCCTCTTTGGTTAGGGCGTTTTAGGTTAGCAGCAAAATTATTATGGTGTTTGCTGAAAAAACAACCTCAACAAGTTTTTTGTGGTCATATTAATTTAGCTCCCTTAGTTCAAATTTTGTGTGTACCTCTCGGCATTCCCTACACAGTTTTGACTTATGGTAAGGAAGTGTGGGAACCACTACCAAACAAATATCAACAGGCATTAAAACAAGCAGCTCGTATTTTAACTATTAGTCGTTATAGTCGCGATCGCTGTTGTGAAAATAATCATCTAGACCAAGAAAAGTTTCAATTGTTACCTTGTATGGTGGATGAGAATACTTTTATTCCTCAGCCTAAACCGAAAGATTTGATTGAGCGTTACAACCTGGAAGGGGCAAAGGTGTTAATGACTGTCGCTAGACTTTGGTCAGGAGACCCCTATAAAGGTGTTGATGTTACTATCCGTGCCCTTTCTAAGATACTACAAATATTCCCAGAAGTAAAGTATTTAGTCATTGGAAGAGGAGACGACCAACCTCGGTTAGCCAAGTTAGCTCAAGATTTAGGGGTGGAGAAACAAGTTATATTTGCTGGGTTTGTGCCTACAGAAGATTTGGTCAGACATTATCAAGTAGCTGATGCTTATGTGATGCCTTCTCAGGAAGGATTCGGTATAGTTTATTTAGAAGCAATGGCCTGTGGAATACCAGTATTATCAGGTGATGCAGATGGATCGGCAGACCCTTTACAGGATGGAAAATTAGGATGGCGTGTACCCTATAGAGATCCAGAAGCAGTAGCTAATGCTTGTATTGAGATGTTGAAGGGAGAAGACCGGAGGTGTGATGGTAATTGGTTACGAGAAGAAAGTGTAAAAGTGTTTGGTAGGGTTGCCTTTACTGAAAGGGTAAAACAACTTTTAGATTTGTGATTAGGATATAAGTAAGGATGGATATTTAAGGAGATAATGAAGTGAATCAAGGCAATTCAAAAGTGTTTAAATTAACACTGGCCAGTATTGGTAATTGGCTAATTGTTTTAGCTGTTGTTTGGTTTTTAGGGTCTATAGGATTAGGATGGTTAGTTAACTCTGTTTTGATATTGATTGGTTTTATATTGATTGCACCTATAATTGCATTTATTGGGTTACGTTGGTGGTTGAATCGTAATTTAATTATTGATAAATGTCCTGTTTGTAGTTATGAATTTACTGCTTTAAATCAGACTCAATTTCAATGTCCTAGTTGTGGGGAACCACTTAAGGTTGAAGGGGGTAATTTTAGTAGGTTAACTCCTCCTGGTACTATTGATGTATCTGCTGTGGAGATTAATGCACAACAAATTGAAGACTATAAGTCAAAAAATTGATTTATTTAATATTAATTTGATAGTGGAACTAAGTTCAATAATTAATACTTAATAATTAATAATTAATAATTAATAATTACCTCTCCTTTAAAAGAAGAGGATTGAAGCTTAAGGAAATTTTTTTCTTTTTTCTCCTTAAAAGGAGAGGCTTTAAACCTTAATTATTCGGTAAAAAATTTTCTCTGAAAGAAAAACATAAGATATTGGTTAACTAAAATATACTTACTTTCTTTGAGCTAATTTTGAAAATTAAAATTGAGATTTTTTTTAGCTAAATTTATTTTATTTCTAGAGATAGATTCTAGTTAGTCTTGTCAAAGTAGTGATATTAGTTAGCATATATCCTTAGTTATTAAGAATTAATCTAGAAAGACCGCTACTTAATTTAATACGAAATGAGCGAGACAAAATGAAAGAGGTAATACTGACTTAAGATGGTAAGTTAATAGCTTTTTATTCTAGTTTAACTAATGCTAATTTGCTATTACATCAATAAAAATCTAGATTTAGATAATGAATATAAGCTTTTGTGTATTGTAGGAAAAATTCATTGGAAACGGAGCAGAACACTGAACCTTATATCATGTCCGGTTGAATACTTATAAATAAATAAATGATTAGGTAGTAGGGAGTAGGGATAAAAAAAGAGATTTGCGATCGCTAGTGAAAGGATAGTTTTTTTGATAACTAATTATCCGGGCATGATATTATTAATTTCCTGATTTGCTAATCAATAAATCTGTAATTAAAGGTAGATGATCTGAACCTAAATTTAAACCTGAATTAGCTTTTGTTTCAACATTTACAACTTTAATTTCTGAACTAATTAAACAATGATCTATAGGAATCTGAAAAAATCTAGATAAAATATACAAGACTACAGAGTTATTAAATTTTGCAGGCCAAGTAGGAAGAATGCCAAAGCCTAAACGACTATTTCTTAATCCAGTTTCTTGTTCTAAATTTTGATAATAAGGAGACCACATTGTTATATTCAAATATCCTGCAAGAATAACTGGATGATTTAATTGTTGAATATATTTACCAAGTTTTTCTAAAATTTGATTCCGTTGTTTAAAAGTGTTTCTATATATAGGAACAGTTGGATGGGTTGCTATTAAATAAATAGTTTGTTGATTAATGTTGAAGTTAGTAATAATAGTAGGTTTGTTCGGAGCAAAAAATTTTATTGAATAATCTTTGAGAGGAAATTTGCTGTAAACTGCAATAATTCCATAGGGAGGAATTCCATAGGTAGACTGAGAGGCAATTGAATTAGGTAAAATATCAGATAATTTTTGTAAATTTTGAAACCAGGTATTAGTAGGTTCTAAAAAAATTGCTATATCTGGATTTTCTTTTCTTACCATTTTGGTAACTTGCGAATATTGAGAATTTATACCTCCATAAAGGTTGTAAACTAAAATTCGTAAGTTAGGAGTTTCTTGGCTAATACCATTTTTATAAATATACCAAGGCAAAATTGGGGTGAGGTTAATAATTGTGCAAAATATGCCA
The DNA here is from genome assembly GCF_010672505.1 of Okeania sp. SIO2B9. NCBI lineage: Bacteria > Bacillati > Cyanobacteriota > Cyanophyceae > Oscillatoriales > Microcoleaceae > Okeania > Okeania sp. SIO2B9. The sequence continues at coordinate 9,237 of NZ_JAAHGK010000040.1, forward strand.
ACTAACAATAGTCTTTTTTTGCCTGTTATACCTAAGCAACACAATAAAATTAAGCTGATTACAAAATATTGAACTTTAAAATGAGAGATTAGCTCAAAAATGATGCCTTTTTGCCAATAACCTCCTAGGGAAAACAGAGTGGTAATAATAATTCCTGTGGTTAATAAATAACTGAATATTTTTTTGAGTCGATCAAGCCAGGATATTTGCATATTAGGCTTTAGAATATACTACTTTTTTTATTGAATAAAAAATCATTCTGATAGGCGCTCGCCACCTAGTACAGTAACTATATCACAATTCTTGTAATATTAGGTAATGCAATTGGAAGCTAAATTAAATCAAACTGTTTCTGAAAAGATAGAGCCTTTAGAAATTTCATTAGCGACTCAATTAAGACTATCAAACGAAGACAATAAATTCTGAAAAATATAAAGATTTTTACACACAGCCACCCCTGGGTAAAGCCACTCAAGAAAAAATTGATAGGATTGATAATATTTATTGGAAATTTAAGGAGCAAGTTAAGTCTCAGGAAAAATATGTAGATCGAGAACAAGCGAATTTAGAGAAAACAAAAGGTAGTATTAGTTCTATTTCTGAAAACCTTGATGGTTTGATATCTGAGCTAGAAAATATATGCAGTTTCGCCAATAATAATCAAGAAGTTAAGGATGAAAAATATTTAGCTAAAAAGAATGAGCATTGCAATAAACTAAGAGATATTTCTTTGCAACTAAAAGAGTCTACAAATTCAAACTTAAAGAACTTTCAGAAATTCAGTAATGATTTAATTAGGATTGAAGAAAATGTTTCAGATTCTCAAAAATTTCTTCCTTCTTGGAACAATTGGCTAGCTGCACAAAAAAAGGTTACAGATAATAGATTAATTACTAGAGAACAGGTTGATAATTGGATAGAGCGTGCGAATCGTGAATTTAATTTTTTTATCAAACAATTGAAAATGTAGATAGTGTTGTACAAAAAATTCCACAAGAAAAATCAGAGCTTATTGGTAAGATTAAAACTATAGAAAAAGAATCTGAAAATTTTGAAAGTCAGATTAGTGAATATGAAAACATGAAAAATTTTACGTTGACTAAGGAAATTGTTAATGATGCAAAAAATAATTTATCCTCCATCAATGATTTATTGGATAAAATTTCTCAAACTGAAAAAAATACTCAAGTTTTAGTTGATAATCTCAGAAAGGAATCTGATGAAATAGATAGGAGAATTGAACTTCTTTATGGCTTATATCTTGATGGTCAAAATCTTCTGAAAACTCCAAGATTTACTCCAGGGGCATTAAGTCAAAAACCCAACCTTAAAAGAGAGCTAGAAAATGTTAATAACTTGAGGCTTAAAGAACTTCCTTCTTTGAAAGAAAAAATACAGAATGAACTTGATATTTATAAGTCTCTGCAAAAGTCAATATTTCAGAAGTTAGGAGAAACTCGGTTATCAATTAAAAACACTCAGGATAGACTAGAATATTTTATCAACAGTATAGGAAAACTGCTTTTGATATCTACTATTCTATGGTCTGCTATCTATGGAGTAATTGTAGCAGTTATGATTACTTTAATTTGGTACTTTTACAAAAAAAGAATTTTGAGAAAACAAAACCTTCTTGATTCTAAGGATTTAGACAATCTACTTGATAAGATTAAGGACACTAAAGAATTTGTCACAATCAGAAAAGAAGCAATACAACTAATCTATGAACATCAAAATAATCTCAATGTTAAACAATTATCATCATTAGTAAAACTGCTAAAAGAGACGGTAAAACAGATGGAAAAGTTTAAATCTGATGATGATGTAAAAGTTAATGCGGAGCTAAGAAAAGTAGCAGAGTCTCTTGAGCTACGTCTAATGGAAAAGCGGAGTTTCAAATAGCTCAGAAATTAAAGACTAAAGTATAAATGATGTGCGACTAGACTGATTAGAGTCAAATTCAACTGTACATACTTAAAACAATCTATGAAGGAGTTAGTAGATGGAAGTAGAAAGTTGCCGAATTAATCCTAGTATGTGGAGAAGTAATCCACTTTTATTTATTGCTTATTTGTGTTTAATTTTATTGTTTGGAATAGGGCTTATATTCTTATTAATATGGTGGATTAAAAGTAAAAATACAACATTAATAGTGACTGACAAGCGTACAATTTTACAACAGGGTCTACTTAGTAGATGCACTAATGAAGTAATGCACGCTCATATCCGTAATATTCAAGTTCAACAAAGTATGATGGAACGTTTGTTCAATACTGGTACTATCAAAATCGCTAGTGCGGGAACAGGGGATATTGAAATTACTGTATCAGGTATTCCTGCTCCGAATAGAATTAAGACAGTAATTGACCATTATCGTTTGTGAAGTCTACATTAGCAGAAATTTAAGTTTTAGACTCTCACAATTTGGTTCATTGGAACTAATTAAATAGATTTGATATTCATTAGATTTATTGCAGAAGTCCGGGGATAGGAAATAGGGAATAGGGAGTTAACGAAGTCAGAAGTCAGAAGTCAGAAGTTATTTTTGTAACGGGGATGCGTGAGCAACTATCCAAAAATATTTCGCCTTAAAAGGCGGGGTTTTAGACCCATATTATTTTGATAAAACTGTTTATTTTATATCTTGAATTATTTAATTAACGGTTTTGCCAGAGGTCTATTGTAAGTCAATACAGTTCAGATAAAAAAAATCAATAATACTAAGTCTGAAAAGATAATCTTACAAATGATTAGGGGCGATTTGTTGGCGCAACACTCCGCGATCGCGTAAATTTATTTATCTATAGTCTGAAATACTAAAAATTAATATCATTCAGTCACAAAAGAGTCTAAAAAAAGTCGCTCAAAACAGGATTGGATAACGGTTAAGCTTTTGCAGATAGTTAATTAGGGAAAGGAATTATGATTGCAGTTTAATTTGTCAATGGACTATTAATTATTAATAATTTTCCTATTAACTATAAATAGAATACATTTTATGTTGAATAAAAAGTCATGCGTATAGACGAGTTCCACCCAATAACATTACTCTATCACAAATTTTAAATACTTACAATCTGAATTTCAGGATTTTTTTTGAGCTTTTCAAAATGAAGAAAGTTTTTTGAGAACTAATTAATTAATAATTTTCCTTTTATCTATTATCTATAAATTTATGTTGAATAAAAAGTCATACGTATAGACGAGTTCCACCCAATAATATTACTCTATCACAAATTTTAAATACTTACAATCTGAATTTCCGGTTTTTTTTGAGCTTTTCAAAATGAAAAAAGTTTTTGAGAGCTAATTCATTGATAATTTTCCTATTAGGGATTTGCAACTTAATAAAGTACCGATTATTACTGTATAAAAAGTTCCGTGGCTATCCGAATCGAGGCGATAATATTAGACTCAACCTCAATCGGAAATAGTCAAGCCAGCCGAAGCAATCTCTACTCTATCAATCAATTAGCTGGTAGTCTATTTTTTTGCTAGTCCCTTAACTATAAATAGAATACATTTTATGTTGAATAAAAAGTCATACGTATAGACGAGTTCCACCCAATAACATTACTCTATCACAAATTTTAAATACTTACAACCTGAATTTCCGGTTTTTTTTGAGCTTTTCAAAATGAAATATAGCAGTTGCTATGGCTTTGAGAATAAATCTTCTTTGTTTCGATAACCAAAGCCTTCTGCTATATATCAATCAAAAGATACTATGGCTCGCCACATTCTAATATGTAGGAAGAGGAATTACATTCCATTGTGCATGAGGTCTACTAGCTGGACTAGCACCTTTAAGTATATGAAGTACCACAGTATCCCGGTTACCAGTAGCAGCGGCACTGGGAGAGCAACCACGACACCGAGCTACATATTTCCCTGTATTCTTGAGACCATAGTTGCCATTAGGCAGTAATTCAGGAGTAAATTGAGCGTTAGGGCTATTTGGATTGTTGTGATTAATAACTAGAAAGTCAGGAGATGTACCACCTTTGATACAGCCATTGCACCGACCTACATATTTACCATTATCTGACTTAAGAGCAATTTTCCCACCACCAACAGGAACAACTATGAAATGAGTCTGAGGACCAGAATATTGGTTGTGTAGTACCACAGTATCAGGAATAGGAGTAGAACCCACAGTTTCTTGGCAGCCTCTACAGCGAGCCATAAATGTTCCAGTGTCAGATACTTGCAAAGCTACTTTTCCTCTGGGAAATGAGCTGTCTTGGCTTTGTGCTAATGGTGCAGTTAAGGTCAGAGGTCCAATAGCTGCCAGAGTTAATATTAATGTAAACCACTTTTTCATTTTTGTGTAGTTCCTTAATAATGTTGAAAAAAAAATCAACCTGGTGGACGAGTTACTACCATGACTTTTACTTTACCATAATTTTTCAGTTTATTCTCAAAATCTATTTTCGTTGAAGTATTTTTATTTGGATCTCTCAGAAATGAAGCAATTTTTTAGACCTAATTAGGGTTTGCTGAAAAAGTATTTTTAAGGAGTATATGAAACCTCTTGATAATAATTTCTCCTGTAACATACTAAGTAATTATTAGGAAACTGATAGCTGAAAGCTGACCGCTAAATGCTCAAAAATATTAAAATAATCCGCAGAGTTTCAATATTTTAATTTTAATTCTTAAAATATAGACTGTTAGTTTTCCTATGTCAGGATTTGAAACAAATGGCACGTTTAGCATTACTCAGCACATCAGATAAAACAGGTCTCATTGACTTAGCAAAAAGTCTAGTTACAGAATTTGACTATGAAATAATTAGTAGTGGCGGTACTGCTAAAACTCTGAAAGAAGCAGGAATTTATGTGACAAAAGTATCTGACTATACGGGATTTCCAGAAATTCTTGGAGGTAGAGTTAAAACCTTACATCCTCGGATTCATGGAGGTATATTAGTAAGAAGAGATTTAGAGCAAGATATAGAAGA
>NZ_JAAHGK010000400.1:0-5731 GCF_010672505.1 Okeania sp. SIO2B9
TGTGAAATTTTTCCATCACCAGACATAGTATATTTTTACAGATTTTCTCTTATACGATTACAATACCGATAAAGTATGGTAAGTCTCTCATACTAACTTAATATATCTATACTTTATAAGTCCACAATTTTAGCTTTTGCTTGAGGGAGTTATATTATTTATAGGGTAGTGATAAATATGTAAGGATATTTATTAGTAGATCCTTGTCATAGTCAGGAGGTAAGCTGTAAAAATTATTACTTATTTACCACTACCATTTATAGATTGAAAAATCACAAGTTGTATCCGTGCCAAGTATAGCTTAAAGTTGTGCTTACTAAAATACCTGTAGTATTTTTATAGAAAATCATAGTTATTATATATATAAAATTAAATCTATGTCAGAGGATTGATTAATTAAATTATTGGTAAGAATCTACTAAATGCTTTGAAAGCTGATAAAACCTATTCTAACTAGGGAAAAAAATTTCTATCTTTGTCAGATCGTGTTTTTGATTGGTGGTCAGGTGTGACAGTTAAACCCTGTGGACTAGGTGGTGCCGATACTTCTAGCTAGAAACAGGAAGTATTTGTAAACAAATGTTAGCAAATATAAAACAGATTACAATTACACCAATAGTACCCCAGGTGATTATGGGAGTCGAATGTAAAGTGTCATGTTTATTCTGAAAAGGCAAGATGTTGAAATTACAAGTATTCAACACCCAAAAAAGGATCAACAGATCCCTATTCTTAGTTATCAAGGGCAAAGTTTTCGCTTAATCAGTCTTTTTAAGGCCGAGCAAGCTGAAGAAGCTAGATCCTTCTGGCGGGATTTAACAGATAATCGTGGTAAAGCTTGTGTTTTACTAGAGGAACCCGATCGATATAGTGTTTGGGGAAAAATCCGCTTAGAGCAACTTAGTAATGAAGACTCAAAAGATGAGGACACCATTACTCCTTCCTTTATTCAGGGTTGTTTACTGCTAGTGCAAGCTCTTTACTTTGATATAGAAGATTTATTAGGTAATCGACAGGCAAAGTCTTTTCACAAGGATTTTACCAAACTTCTTCAGAAAAGAAACTTTCCTAACACTGATTCTCCTGATGCAACTAAAGCTTTGTTAACTGTCGATCCTGTGAAAAAATTACCACTACCTTCCTGGCGGGAAGTTCATCTATATACTTTACTGCAAGAAGTCCATCATTTAGGTGAAGAATATTTTGGTAATTCCAATTTTGCTGAAGGTATTGATGAAATCTTAGAATCTATGTCTAGTGCTGATAAAACTCAGTTTATGGCTTGGCTGAATCAATTTCCTGAAGGTAAACAATGGGCAATAAAGTAATTTAAAAAGTTTGCCAGTATCACTTCTGGAGTTAGGTTAAAAATTGATATTGGTCGCTCTAAATTAAATAAAATGTTGCTACATAATAAGTTTGGCATCAGATTGTATTTATATGTTTAAACAGCATTTAAAATCAAATAGTCTATCAATATTTTTTTTGTCCAATCTTGATTAAGACTAGGTTAAATTCATTAATTTAAATTTGATTGATGAAAAAAGTCTATTTCTTTAATATCGATCGGTCAAAAAAATAAAGTAAGTCTATTTTTATCTCCTTAATACCTTTGATAAATCTCAAAAAAAGACTAAAAATGGTGAAAAATGGAGAGAAAATATGTGTTCAAAGTTAAGCTTGATGAGAATATTCCTATGAGCAGCACTTCAGAAAAATCATCTACCCTTACTAAGTCTTTATTCTCAGCCCAGACTATTGTAATTACTGGTCTTATTTGGGGTGTACTTGCCCTATTATTTTTTCTCCTGTTTAGTGTACCTTTACCAGGGGAAGAATTACCTTTTTGGTACTCTGTTGGTACTTACATATTTGAACTGGGAGCTTACTTATTAGCTTCTATAGTTTGCTTTAGAAATTGGCAAAGTCCTCAAATGGTTAGTGGGCGCAATGTATGGATGGGCATTGGTTTAGGATTATTATTCTACTTTATTGCTGGTGTGGTTTTTGGTTGTTGGGAACTACTTTGGGAACTAGACCCCGATGTTTCACTAGCAGATATTTTCTACACTTTTTCTTACTTGTTCATTGGTTGGGGCATGACATTGGCTGTCACTTCTAAACGGCTAAATCTAGAATTTTGGCAGTGGGGAGTTTTAGCTGGAGTAGCAGTTGCAGGAGTTGCTTTGGCTATTTGGGTCGCTGAACCTTCATTTTTTGGTATATTATCTAGTCCAGATACTTCAGTCTTAGAAGAGGTAGATATAGAAGAAGTATCGGCAAATTTGGCTCCGTCTTGGGTACTAAGTATAGATCAGAAGTTAGAACCATTTGCTTATAGCATAAACTTGTTTTATATAATTGCCGATGTATTTTTACTAATTATTGCTACTGCTTTACTTCTAGCTTTTTGGGGTGGACGTTTTTCTCAGTCTTGGCGGATGATTGCTGCTGCTACATTTTCACTTTACATTGCTGATATGTATTTTAAGTGGTCAGATTCCCGCATTGAAGGAGATTATGAAAGTGGGGGTTTATTAGAGGTATTTTTTGTATTTACTGCAATTTTGTTTGGCATAGGTGCAGTTTTAGAATACGATATTTCAACTCGTTCTCGCCAAAGTAGACGTAGTAGACGCAGTAGTTCTTAGTTTAAAGCAGCTTTTCTAAGCCATAGATTAGTTTGGTTAAAGATTGAATTTTACGAATGGCTAATAAAACTCCAGGCATATAGCAAGACCTATCTGTTGTATCGTGTCGTAAAGTATAAATTTGACCAGGCCCACCGAATATTACCTCTTGATGAGCAATTAAACCAGGTAAGCGTACACTATGAATCCTAATTCCTTCCTCTGCTAAACAACCTCTGGCCCCTTCTATTTTTTCTGTTTCTTCAACATTAGGTACATTGTAAGTTTTTCCTAGCTCCGATAACATTTCTGCAGTTTTAATTGCAGTACCACTAGGAGCATCAGCTTTTTGATTGTGGTGTAACTCAATAATTTCTACATGATCGAAATGCTGGGAAGCGGCGATCGCTGCTTGTTGGAGCAAAACCATACCAATAGAGAAATTAGGAATTATCAGTGTACCAATACTGGCTTTTTCTGCAAATTCTGCTAAGTCCTGAATTTGCTCTTGACTAAGACCTGTAGTTCCTACCACTGGTCTGACACCATAAGCAATAGCAGAACGAACATTTTCATAAACACTATCTGGGTGAGTAAAATCAACCATTACTGCTGGTTGTTTTTCCTGGGCGGCCATGACTAACATCCCCTGTAAATCATTAATCACTGGCACTTCTAGCTCTCCACAACCACACAATTCGCCAGCATCTTTACCAAGATACTCAGGTTGGCGGTCTATTGCACCAAAAAGAGTCATGTCACTAGCATTTGCTACTGCTTTTATTACTTCACGGCCCATCTTGCCCGCAGCACCATTAACAATTACAGGAGTAGAACTTTGATTTGTCATAATTTTTATCAATACTAGATACTAGGAGTGAACATAAGCATTTTAGATCATTTTATTTGCTAACTAAATGTCGCAAGGGGTCTGCCGTTATAATCTTCGATTTAACGGGAGGGGAATCGCGACCTGCAAAAAAAACTCATCTCTACAGTAAAGTAACTTCAATTATCCTATAATTAATGTTATCAGGAGTAGCGGTAATACGCACCTGATTGCAAAACTGAGACAACTCAAGCTCTGGGGTTCAACTCAGGAGTCCTAGTAATTTCCGTAAGAAAGTAAAATCTTGAAGGTAGCTAGGTAAGTACAGAACTGGACAGTACAAAACGGCGGTGGGTCTCATTGTTGCAGCCTTTGGAGGTGAAGAGGATGCTCAACCTTTGAAACAGGAAGCCCTTTTCCGTGAGGAAGGGAATCCCTGGTTATAGCGCTAGCTTAACGAGAGATAACGTCACGAAAGAATTATCTATTCAAAATTATGACCCCCATCAAATCATTGATTTGATTGTCTTGAATTTATGGTGGATACCGAGTTTTGCAGCTTCGTGTCTTAAAGACCTCTTACTAAATTAATTATTTCTCCTGACACCTAAAACCTAATATCTTCTTCAAGTTTTTCTCTAAATTTATACACTAGTACTTTATCTATAGCGCTACGCAAATATGGCACAGACATTTCTGTTCATCTATTCCCTTACATTATAGATTATAGATAAAAGTACAGTAAGAAGCTCTAATTGTCCGTCAATGTGCAAAAATAAAAATTAGTAATCAGAATTTAGAGTCTACTGTGAGTCCAATCGCTCAAGCCAATAATACGGTAAATACATCTGTTAAACCAGCCGTTCCAAAAATTCGGGCTGTTTTTCCCTTCACTGCAATTGTCGGCCAGGAAGAAATGAAACTGGCCTTGTTATTAAACGTAATTGACCCCAAAATTGGGGGTGTAATGATTATGGGCGATCGTGGCACAGGTAAATCTACTACTATCCGTGCTTTAGCCGATCTGCTCCCAGAAATTGACATTGTTCTAGACGATCCTTTCAACAGCGATCCTCAAGACCCCGATCTAATGAGCGATTCTGTGCAAGATAGATTGGCACAACAGCAAGAAATTGCCACAGTGAAAAGAAAAGTCCAAATGGTGGACTTACCATTAGGGGCTACTGAGGACCGGGTCTGTGGTACTATTGATATTGAAAAGGCTTTATCAGAAGGGGTCAAGGCTTTTGAACCTGGATTATTAGCTAAGGCAAACCGTGGCATTTTATATGTTGATGAGGTTAATCTTTTAGATGACCATTTGGTTGATGTCTTGCTTGACTCAGCAGCCAGTGGGTGGAATACTGTAGAAAGGGAAGGTATTTCTATTCGTCATCCTGCTCGTTTTGTGCTTGTGGGTTCGGGAAATCCAGAAGAAGGGGAATTACGGCCTCAATTACTGGATAGATTTGGAATGCACGCCGAAATTAGGACTGTTAAGGACCCTTCATTACGAGTCCAAATTGTTGAACAACGTTCAGCTTTTGACCAAAATTCTCAAGAATTTTTATTAAATTACCAAACACAACAGGAAGAATTACAGGATAAGCTTGTAGAAGCTCAACAAAAGCTGAAATCAGTGGAAGTTGATTATGATTTACGAGTGAAAATTTCTCAAGTTTGCTCTGAGTTAGATGTGGATGGTTTACGGGGAGATATTGTAACTAACCGTGCAGCAAAAGCTTTAGCTGCTTTTGAGGGTAAGACAGAAGTGACGGTGGAAGATATTGGTCGTGTGATTACAATGTGTTTACGACATCGACTACGAAAAGATCCATTGGAAAGTATTGATTCGGGTGATAAGGTAAAGAAGGTTTTTAATCGAGTCTTTGGATTAGCAGAGGTAGAAGGATAATTTAAGAATTAATCTTCGTTAATTGTAGTTGAATTTTTGAGGGAGAAGCAGATTGATAAAAGCGATTTTTTTGAGGTGAAAAATTAGCTATTTAACAATTATGAAAAACTTGTATCAGTGCTTCTCCTATCTTGATTAAATTATGGGTAATTTTTCAGAAAATTAAAAATATTAAATCTTTTGATAGAGCGATTAGCAGTTATATAGAATCCTGGTAATTAGTCACTGTATTCGTCATTACGACTGGAACGGAGTGGAAGGAAGCAATCTCATGTGGGGCAAGATTGCTTCTCTTCGGTTGTAATGAGAACTGTTTAACCGGATTTCATATTAGCCTTCAGCATAGTCCTGCTGACA
>NZ_JAAHGK010000401.1:0-5723 GCF_010672505.1 Okeania sp. SIO2B9
CTTTATAAAAACGATAATTAGCCATGTGATTAAAAACTACATCGGCAATAATTTTAATTCCCCGTTCGTGAGCAGCGTCAATCAAATCCTTTAAATCTTGCTCACTTCCTAGATTTCCTTCGAGAACATAATCATAAGGCTGATACTGAAAGTACCAGTATTTGTCTGATGTACAGGCATCATCTTCCCGTGATGGTGTTTGATTGGGAGGAGAAATTTGAATATAGTTATATCCTGCTGCTTTAATTTCTGGCAGTTCTGCTGTGACATTGGCAAAACATTCATCGAAAGCGTGGTAGATAACATCTGCTTTGGCAGGAGCAGCATTGGATGTCAGTCCAATAATTACTGCCAGGAAGCAGGTACAAACCCACGTTATTAGAAAACTGAAAGCCAAACGATTTTTTGTGTCCATAAATACGATTCCTGTTTCTACTTTATAGGTAATATCATGTTCCGATCATAAGTGATAAAAAAGTTTTTGTCTGTAGTAGAGATTTAGCCAATTAAATATCCATCTTTTTGCTCAAACCCTACTATGCAGCTCTAATTATAAATATTCAACCAGATATGATATAGCAAAATGATATAACAAATTGTCTGAATTTAAGGCTATTTATAATGAGACATCTCTAGAAAATAAACAAGCCTTTGTAACCTGTTGTCAAGGACAGCAATAGAGTTATCAAATATATTAGGTGGATTTTGTAGATTTAGAGAACTAATTTTTTATTTTGCTAAATAAGCAATTCGATTCAAGAAACGATTCAACCTTGTTCTCGTTAACTTGACTTCTGATTCGGATTCGCCCATCAATAATCCAATTTGCTGACCTTGCATAATATTTAATGAAGGAAAATGGTCCTTTTCAAACAAAAGAATATTTAAGGAACCACCATATTTAAAACAACCTATGCGATCGCCTTTTTTCACTTCAACACCATTTGTACTATCAGTAATATTCTTGAATGCTTCCTCAAATATCACTGAAGCAATAGTATTCAATCCTACAGGAATCATGCCAACACAACCATAATTGGCTGTTTCGATCACCAAATATCCCCGCCGAAAATGTTCAAAGACGCTGTAGCTATATCCATAACCAACATTATCATCGTTCAACAAACCCGGAAAATTATTGATGCCGAAATATTCTCCAGCTACATCTTCATTAGATTCTACAACCTTGCCAGATACAGGTGCATGGTAGTAGTGATAAGTATCAGGCATAAGAATACAAGAAACTGCAGTTCCTCCCAGGAAGCGATCGGCATAACTGGAATTATTCAACAGCTCTTTCACATTCAAAAATACTGTTTTGACAGCAATTTTTGTTTCCAATGTTAAGTCGTCAACAATCATATTGATGACACTATCTGCTGGAGCTACCACAACAGAATCATCATCTGGTGCAGTAATGGGTCTTGACTTGCTTTCTGTGTTGAGTTCCCTGGCAAAAAATTCATTAAAATTAGTAAATCCTTGATGTGCGGTTCCCGGTGCCGGACAAGAAAACTCAGAACAAACTGCATCTGCACCACCCAGTTCATTTATCCATTGGTCAATGAGGTCTGTGCTGTCAGTAGAATCAAGATAATCACCGCGCAAATCTACAAATTGTTTGGTCATTTCATAACCTTTACCTTTGGTGACAAAAGCCAAACCGTATTCATTCTTATAATATAGCCAACTAAATTTTTGGATATAATCCAACCCTTCTGGTACTCCCGGTAGCCACTCGTACCATTCTTCAAAGAAAGCGCATAGGGTATCTATTGTTGCCCCTTGCCAGTCCTTTTTAACGCTTTCATCTATACCTTCGGGAATTGGTTTGACATTTTCTACTGCTGCATCAAAAAAGGTTTTAAACCCAGTATCATCAGTATTGTACCAAGTTCTGATTTGGTTGATAAATGGTTGAATGTCTTCTTTGTTTGGTAGTGACATGATATTCTCCTTAAGTTAATTTCCTGAAAGTTGAGAAAGTTTTGAGGATGGCTGCAAATACAGCCATCTCTCGCAAAAAATAGCGTCGAGAGGTAGCAAAAAGCATTATTCTGACTAACTCCAATCAACAATATTGTTTGATCTACCATTGGTAGATTTTTCTTGTCAATAGGGGCGATCGTACTGTGGTATTGAGCATAGCGATCGCCTCTTTCCAAATATTAGGGAAGTAATCAAATCAAAGTGGGCTATTTTGCCCACCATGACTTCCCTAAAAGCAAAAGGGTGCGTTCTAACAAACACACCTGACCTAACTAAACACCCAATATGGCTGGATTAGCCCGAACTTCGTTAACCACCTCTCGCACGATGTCAAATAACTCAGCCACGATGTACTCGACAAAGGGCTTACCGTCCACATCTCTCTGTAATCCAAGGGTCCATAATGACCGAGCGCATTACCACGATCTTGTCGCCAGTTCCAGTACTGGAAGTAGGATCGGGAAGATTCGGGTCAGTCTCCGTCAAGCGTCCGAGGTAATCATTGAAAAATACCTCGCCGTAGGTGTCGCTGTAGAAGGATGTCGAACTAACAAGAATCTTATAGTTGTAGATGTCACGATCATCTGCCTTCAAACTGATGCGATCGTAGATCATCTCATTAAACGCATTCAACTTGTCCAGATTCGTTTCCACCGGGCCACCTGGGTTTAGCTTATAGTTGAAGGCATAAGTGAGGATATTCAAATCTGACCCCTCCTCGCGCAGAGTTGCCAGATCCGTACCCATGGCATCGTTGAGGATTGATTGAGGGGTTTTGCCAGACAGCTTACTCAGAAAAGACTTGACTGCCTCTTCTTTACTTAGGGTTGAGTCAGACCAATGAGGCGTTGGCTCCACAGTGAAATCTGGGTCCTGATCGCTCATCTCCACTAACTTCCAATGGAAGATTTTACAGTTGTACGCCGTCAGGGTCATCAGTTTACCGTAACCATGAGGTGTGAGGGGGATAGCCGCATGGCTGAGATATACCCCTGCTGCTGCTGCCCCTGGCTTCGAGCCTTCAATACCATAGTCTCCCAGAGACAATTTGGGATCTGTCTCGCCGGGAGCATTGTTGATATAGGGGGCGCCAAAGGCGATCAGAGTCCGCATCGTCATATTGCGATAACACAAAGCCCCCGCTGGATAAGGCAAGTAACCAGTTTTGTGGGGATCGATCGTAATTGTATCCGTCTTACCCAGTTGCCCATATTGAGCCATAACGTAGTCGCTGACGGCTCTCGGGACGTTGGTTTCATCGACACCGATCAGCGAAGCAAAATAACCACCCCAAGCACAATCCGCATGCACCACAAAGTCCACATCATTATCTTTACGATAGTTGTTCCGCAGATCCAAAATCTTCACCAGCTCATCCACTGTGCCCTCTTCCGTGCTGCCAAACACCGCAACCACCGCAATAATGGGGTGCTGCTTCCCGTCCCCTAAAGTTTCTGAAATAGAGTTGTCGCTAAATAGATAGAAAAAATCGCTCAAATTAAGACACAGTAGTAATTCCATACGTTTTGCACTGGAAATTGCTAAAATCCTTACATGATAAGGGTTTAGCAGTTTTTTATAGTTATAAAGCGACAAGTCTAGTAACTATATCTTGAGATTTAGGGTTTATCGAACATCAACTAATGTAACTATTTGTTGAGTTGAACCTAAAACTGGGCGAATCTTTCTCCCATTGCGCTTCAGAGGCTCGATCATGGATTGAACCTTAGCCGCAAACAGGTAGGGACGAATTTGAGTGTTATCAGGAATTTCCTCGAAAGCAAAATACAAAGTGACAGGCAAATTGTGAATTGCTTGACCAGTAATATAACCAACTAGATCGTGCTCAAAGCTGTGGAAAGCATTTTTCCAGGAGTGTTGCTTAGGCATACTCAAGTCAGGAAGATTATTCTTAGCACTTACCCAGTGCCAAGTACCACCATGTTCGTGGTCTATCATATACTTAAACCAATAAGCATAGGTAGTGGGCAAGTATTTAGCGTAAGAAGGATCGCGCAAACTGAAGGTAGCAGCAGTTTGATCCAACTCAGCTAAAATCCACCATTCTTTATCAGTTTCTAACTGACCATATTGATTGATTCGACGACCCCAAGTTCCATCTTCTAGGAAAGCTTCTTCAAAAATTAAAGGTACTTTTTCTTGAGCAAAAGCAGTGAGTTCGTAATGTCCAGTTAATTTACCGATTTCATAGATCAACCATAAGGTTTTAATGGAGTGACCAAAATCTGTATGATCTGTTCCTAACCTTTGTTTGCTTGGATCGGTAATTGCTCCAAAGAAAATATTGTTGTCTGGTGTATAAAACTGCTCGCTCATAATTGTAGCTAGATGCACCAAGTCATCTTCCCATTGGGAGCGGAGGGGTTTGCCATTAAAAGTTTCAGGCAATGTGGGAGTGAGCAACAACATATAACCATAAACTTGGTCAAGTTGAGCTACTAATTCCCGTTGATCCTTACTAACTTTTTGTTCGTTACCATATTCATCAACGTAATCTACATAATCCTCATGTGCCCATGCAAGTAAATCCCATTCTGCATCGTAATAGGTCTCAAAGATATAGTCTTTGAGGGCAACGATATCTTCTAATACATCGGGGTCACGGGTAAGATAGTAGTAGAATCCTAGACCAGCAACAGCATAAGCCATATCTTGACTGATCCTGCGATCTTTACTTGGTAGGCCAACTCCATCTTCAAAGTAGGTGTAAGCACCACCTTCTGGGGCTAAACCATATTCGCGTAGATAATCTACTCCATCTTTAGCCCATTGTAGGTATTCGCTCTTTCCGGTTAGATGGTAAGCAACGCCATAAGCAAAGATTTGTCTTGATTTTGCCCTGATGTACTCTCGATCGAGCTTGACGATACCCGAATCAGCATTTTCAAGTTCTGGACAGGGATTTCTCCAACTGTACAAAGACCCGTCATTGCATCGATAAGTCGGGTAATTGCCAACGGGATCGCCCAGTGCTTCGTCCATTGTCCAAAATGGGAGCAAGTCTTCTTCCAAATGTTGCAGCCAACGTTCGCCTGTGGGAACATCGGCAATAATTCCATCAATATTATCAACAGGATATTGATGAGTTGAGGACACTAATGCTAAAGCTGGTTGAACGCTGGATACAAACAGAAGTGTAAAACTCAGGAATATACTGGCTGCCATCTTAAATAGACGATGGCGAGTTAGGTTGAACATAAGAACTATTGTCTGTTTTGAAGGTGAACAATTCAACTTTCTTGAAGGCCATAGCAATCAAATAATATTCATTAGACATCTCCAGAAAAGAGGCAGTAGGCAGCTTTGCTGTAGGCAGTAGGGAACCCACCCCTCGCCCCTCCCCCTCCTGGGAGGGGAAATAATTGATAATTTATGTGTGAGAATTGATTTTATTTGGGATTTTTGGAGATGCCCATTAGTTGCTTGCACTTATTGCCTTTACTCAAAATACTATCACGTCTTTTGTTCTTGTCAACAATTTATTTTTTATTAAAAATCAGAGATTTTAGTTGACAAATAATCACCAATAGCTTATATATGAAACAACTATTCTGAAGGAGATGTAGGAATTTAAGAGGACGGCGATCGCCTTAAAACTAAATGATTCAGAATTGTGCTTGATCGCTCTCCTTAACAAGATTAATTAATCAGTTACACTTGATAACAAGGTAGAATTAGCTTGGACTTCAGCTACTACTTTAGAAGTAGTAGCA
>NZ_JAAHGK010000402.1:0-5696 GCF_010672505.1 Okeania sp. SIO2B9
TCTTAAATGTTGCTTTGGAAAAAATGCTCAAACCTTGCCAGAGTAAAAATTAAACTCAAAAACCTAATGCACTCTTTAAAAACCGTCATTCCATTAGCATAAATAAAAAATGGTATTTCATTGTTAATTAAACAGACTTAATATGATCTAGACTGAATACAAAATTTAGATTTATCAGATTGGAATAATCTATTATATTAACCATCTTTGAAAACAAGATATTTGCAGTAAAAAAACTGGTATTTTATCGGCAATGTGCCAATGACGATATCTTTTAATTGAGTGCCATAATCGTATAACTGCCAAATATTTTTAGGGTTTCCGTATAGGTTTTCAATTCCTCTATTGCTACCTCAATAAAATCATCATTATTCTTAACTTCTATATCAATAAAAAATAAATAATCCCCTAGCGATCGCTTCGTAGGACGAGACTCTATTCTACTCATATTAATTCCCCTTTTAGCAAATACTTCCAAAGGCTTCACTAAAGCTCCTGGCACATTTGCAGGCACACTGAAACCTAGAGAAATAAAGATAGAATTTTCCGGTTGATTTATCCTATTAATTATTAATTTTAAATCAGAATTTTCTATTTCTGTACATCCTTCTTTCAATACCCAAAAGCGAGTACAATTGTCAGGATAATCATTAATTGGATAAGCTAATATAGGTAATTTATAAAGTAGAGCCGCTCTTTGAGAAGCGATCGCTGCAGCACTCCTATCCTTACCTAAATGTTGCAATGCTTCTGTAGTAGAATTATCTGGAATTTGCTGTATTTGTGGCAAAAATTTTTCTAACCAACCTTGACATTGAGCTAAAGCTTGTGGATGAGAATAAACTGTTTTAATCTCCTCAAAACTATCAGCTAATGATATTAATCCATGAGAAATAGGCAATACTAATGCTGTTTGAATCTCTAAAGAGTCCAATTGCCAAAGTGTATCCAGAGTAACAGTAACACTCCCTTCAATAGAATTTTCTACAGGTACAACTGCCAAATTAACTTCCCCTTGAGAAACTGCCCATAAAGTTTGAGCAATACTAGGATATGGACACAGAAAAGATTTTTGACCAAGCTGACTCAGTTTATTAGTAAATGCCACTGCTGCTGTCTCGGCATTGGTGCCAGCAGGGCCAAGATGTGCAATTGATATCGTCATAAAATCTCCATTTTATTTTAGATTTTAGATTAAAAAGCGTTTCTTCAGGTCATGCTCCGCAAACAGCATTTCAGCGTTTAGCAGTCAGCTGCGCGTTTGCGGAGCATTCCGGAACGGAAAGGGGATACGCGACCCCTCCTCAAATTAAACGACTTATAGAAATTCGGGGATTTAAACCCGAGCTTTTAGCGCGCTGAAAGCTGATTGTTGTTTGCAGAGCATTCCGGTACGGAAAATGCTGATAGCTAGTTAAGCCCAATTTCTATAAAATTGAATAAGTTACACTTCGTAAAATTACGTTATATTTCTTCAATTAGTTCTCATCCATCAACCATTATGATTACTAGAATTACTCAATTTTACCTAAATCCCCTCCTGGTTAATGAGTAAATTTGAGTGAAGACTTCAGTATGATCCAAGTCACATTAATAAATGTGAAGATTTTATAAACTTTAGGTATTAAAGTATTGATTTTTATACAGATATACAAATAATGATTACTAGATTCACCGCATCCCAATCAGTAGATATTCCCGTAGTTGAGCAACAAGTTCCTATTCATCACTATCTTCGTCAACCGAAACGCCTAGTAAATGCTTTGGTAGATCCAACAAGATTGGAGCAATTAGACAAAGATAGCTTTCGCCTCAAAATGCGTCCACTACACTTTATGATGTTAACTATTCAACCAACTGTAGATATACGGGTTTGGGCGAGCGCTAATGGCACAATTTACTTAAAGTCAGAGGGTTGTGAAATTCGTGGCGTAGAATATATTAATCAGCGTTTTGCCCTCAATCTAGTTGGTATTCTCCAAAACTACCAAATTAAAGGAGTTACTCATCTCAAAGGCAAAGCAGATTTAGAAGTTAAGGTAGAATTACCTCCTCCATTATGGTTAACACCTCTACCAGTTTTAGAAACAACTGGTAATGGTTTACTTAAAAGTGTATTAATGACAATTAAGCAAAGATTGACCCATCAACTATTAGCTGATTATCATCAATGGGCCTGTAATGAAACTGAGGTATTAGCTAATAGTCAACAAGGTTCTGTTTTATCTGCTGGTAGTCAAGCAATTTAACCTAGCAGTATTTAGTTCTCTCCACTCCAGCTTGACGGAAGTTGTTACAAAATTTAATATCTTCTAATATAAGGTCATTAATAGTTTTAATAAAAATTACTTAATTTTACTAGCTACTATTATGTATAATAATTTTTTTGCATCTCAATCCGTCAATATACCCGTTCCAGAGCAGTCTATAAGTATTAACAGTTATTTAAGTCAACCACAACGTATTGTAGAAGTCCTAGCAAACCCTAATTGTATAGAAAAATTAACTAACGATACATATCGTTTGAAAATGAACCCTCTCAAATTCTTTATGTTGAAAATTGAACCAATTATCGACATGAAAATTTTGACAACTTCTGAAGGAGTAGTCAATTTAAAGTCTGTTGGTTGCGAACTGAAAGGGATTGAAATGATTAATGAACATTTTCAATTGAATCTCAATGGTACAATGCAGCCAACTAAAATTCAGAAAAAAACTATTCTAGAGGGAAAAGTAGAGTTAGCTTTACAAATATTTTTACCTCCTCCTTTCAATAAAATACCCAAGTCGATTTTGCTATCTACAGGAAATAACTTATTAGGTAGTATCTTACTCAAAATGAAGCAAGGATTGATGGATAAATTATTATTAGACTATAGCAACTGGGCAAAGTCTGAAGAGAGGAGTTTACTAGCTGCTTAGTTTTCTAAAAAAGTACTTGATGAGGTTGTGACAAAGCTTATGGGAAAATAATATTTAGGAAGTGAGTCAGAAAGTACAATTAAGTAGCTTCCTAATTCCCACTACCAATTATTGAGCTATATATTCTATTATTGAGATTATCCCGACATTCCGCCCCTGCGACAACGCGAGATTTCAACCATTGCTGATTAGGGCTTTCTGCTGCCTCTTGACAGAGGAGCTACACTAACAATACACCTACTTCCAAGGCTTTTACCTCTTTCCGGTTTTAAGGTTACTCAACATACTGAAACCGCTAGCCCTGCATACTTACCTATAATAACACACTATTGCTAAAAGCACAAGATTAATTGGTTTTTCCTTAGGGATGCGGAAGCAAACATCCCGACCCTACCTGATAAGGAGAGCGCGGGTATTCAACCAACCTGGAGATAACTTTCTCTAAACAAAAGCCTTGAATTTATACATCATTCATTGCTAAAGTTTATTTTAAAGTATCTTTCAGAACAGTTCTAGCTGCAAGATGATTGCGAGTAGATGTGAGAATTTCTACTTCTCTTTCCAATCTAGTAGCAGTATCTTGCATCTCCAAAAGAGCTTGCTGTTCAGTTGCTACCCCATAAAGATTGCTAGCTACCCAATATGACAATTCTTTTGGTAAACTAGGAATATCAGTTGGTAATTCTATACTCTGGTCCATAAGTTTACCTGAAAGATGAACTACATCTTTTAGCAAAGCTTCAACTTGATTTGATAACTCTCCAAGAGTATTTTCTGAAGAATCATCTTCTATCCACTCAACCAAACCAACTAGATAAGGTTTCTCTCTAATTGTGTCTAAAACTCTAAATCTCTGCTCACCTACTGTCAAAACCTTCATCCGATCGTCAGGTAAGCGTTGGTAGTTCTCAATCTTAGCGCAACATCCAGTGGCCACAAGTCGGTCTTGAGTAGAATCCCACATCAAAACACCAAATCTACTATCGCTTTCTAGAACTGTATTCATCATAATTCTATAGCGAAATTCAAAGATGTGTAGTGGTAGAGGTCTACCTGGAAATAATACTACTTCTGGTAGTGGAAATAGGGGAAGTTCTCGAACAGCTACAGAAGAGGATGCCATCTTTCATCATTAAAATAAAGTTTTGCTTCTTAATACTTCTTATACCTTAGCTGATTTTTCTATTCTTTAGATATCTATAGGCTTAATATTTTTGATTTTTGGGAATTTTTACATATAGCAGGGAACAGGGAACAGTAGGAAAAGCATTTCTCTGTATTACTGTTCATCAGCAGTCTATGCCAAACACCAAATCTTCCTTGCTATAAATATCAAGATAATTTGAAGTTTTGGTAAAAAATTTGTATTTTTGAGCATCAAACACAAAAAATTGTAGTGTCTCAGAATTCTTATTCACCAAAGTACATTAATATAAGTCCGAGGGATAACTGTAGGCCATGGGTACATTCAATAATTCTAGACTAGCAACTACCCATGGACTAATTTTGCTATAACTTCACTTCAATATCTACACCTGCTGGTAAATCAAGTTTCATCAGCGCATCAATTGTTTTTGATGAAGGTTGATAAATATCTATAATTCTACGGTGTGTCCTAGTTTCAAAGTGTTCTCGTGAATCTTTATCAACGTGGGGCGATCGCAGTAGACAGTAAATGCGTCGTTTTGTGGGCAATGGTATTGGCCCAATAGCTGTAGCTCCCGTTCTATTTGCCGTATCTACAATTTTTTCACAAGATGTATCAAGTAAACGACGGTCAAATGCCTTGAGGCGAATCCGAATTTTTTGCTGTTGAATTGTGGCCATTTATCTTCTTTAATTTTCTAGGTTCAGATTTTAATGAAGTCAGTAGTCAGTAGTTATTTTTGCAACTCGGACTTTGAGCAACCCCCTTTTTCTGAAGTTAGAAGTTGCTTTTGTAAAGGAGATTTTAAGTAACCCTCCAAAAAAATTATTATTTTGATCAAAATTAACCTTCATCAATAAGCAGCAGAAAAGCAAATATCAATAAGTTATGTATGTACTTTTCTGCCACTTAATCTTTGAGGAAGTTGTCCTACTCTATAATCTTAGAAACAACACCAGCGCCAATAGTTCTCCCTCCTTCACGAATGGCAAAACGCATACCTTGTTCAATTGCCACTGGGTTGATTAGTTGAACCGTCATTTTAATCCGGTCACCAGGCATTACCATTTCTGCCGCACTACCATCATCAGCAGTAAAAGACTCAATAGCACCAGTCACATCTGTTGTCCGGATGTAGAATTGAGGACGATAGTTAGGGAAGAAAGGTGTATGACGACCTCCTTCTTCCTTTTTGAGAACATAAACTTCAGATTCAAATTTTTTGTGGGGAGTGATAGAGCCTGGTTGGGCCAATACCATGCCACGTTGAATATCATCTTTCTGCATACCACGTAGTAGTAATCCCACATTATCACCAGCCATTCCTTCGTCCAGAATTTTCTGGAACATTTCCACACCTGTAACTGTGGTATTACGAGTGTCTTTGATACCTACCAATTCCACAGTTTCACCGACTTTAACCTTACCACGCTCAATCCGTCCTGTAGCTACAGTACCACGACCAGTAATAGAGAAGACATCCTCTACCGCCATTAGGAAAGGCTTATCAACATCGCGTTCTGGTGTAGGAATATATCCATCAACTTCATCCATCAGAGCGAGAATTTTATCTACCCACTCATTTTCACCCTTTCCTATGCTTGGGTTAGCTGTTAGTGCTTCTACA
>NZ_JAAHGK010000403.1:0-5681 GCF_010672505.1 Okeania sp. SIO2B9
CCTTGCTGCTCTCAGTTCCCAAAATTTAACTGCTAATGTTGATGTTTTACATAACTTAGGCGCTATACTTGGAAAACTACACCGCTATGAAGAGGCGATCGCTACTTTTGATCAGGCATTAAAAATTCAAGCAAATAAAACAGCAAAAAAGTTCATCCTCTTGCTTTACTGAATGGCAAAAAAGTTAAGACCGATAACTAGATTATTATTTTATAGTAGAAGGAAGAAAAAAGAAGGAAAAATCTTGCCTCTTTTTTATGGTATCTAAACACCTACGCAGAATGTAATTTCAGCTATTAGCAGTCAGCTCCTCGGTGCGGAATGCGCTCGCATTCAGCTTTTTAAGATAATTTCTTCTATATGATAGAGTTTATTGCGGGTAATATTGATTTTGGTAACATTCCATGAACTCCTTTATGAGGATTATTCACAACTTGAGTAATATGAAAATTCACAGCAATAGAACACAAACTATAAGCATCTTCAGCACTCAACCCAACAAAATTTTCTAACCAACTAATCATTTGCTTTAAAGCTAATTCAAAAGCAGCATCTAAAGTATTGCCAAAACCAAACGAAATAATATCAGTCGATGTTTCTGCCATGGGAAAAATTAGTTGTAAATCTTGCCTAACCTTAATCTGAATAGTACCATTCATTGAAGTTTCAATTGCCGTTACATTTATTTCTCCATCGCCCTGTGCAGAATGACCATCACCAATAGAAAATAAACCACCAGGCACAAAAACAGGTAAAAAAATTCGCGAACCAACTTGTAATTCTCGACAGTCAATATTTCCCCCATAAATACCAGGAGGAATAGATGAACGTTGAGTATTTTCTGTAGCAACTCCGAGAATTCCAAAAAATGGTTGAAGTGGAATTTTTATCCCACTATTAAGAGGAAATTCAGCTATCTTTTTTTCTAAATCTAATGGAATAAAGTTTAGTTTTGCTTCTGTAAATTGTTCGGGTAATGCACCCCATCCCGGACGAATTGAATTAAAACCCATCGGTAAACTAGGGTAAATATTTTCCAGAATAATTTCTAATACATCTCCTGGTTTAGCATCATTAATATATATTGGTCCAGTTAATAAATGAGGACCAACACCAACTTTTCTTTCTGCTGGTAAATGGTGACAAATTTCTAGAAATTCTGGAGTGAGAAATTCTCTAGGTGCTCTGTCGTAAAGATAATAACCCGTGTAAGTTTCTACATCAATGCGATCGCCAGAATTAATGATTAATGCTGGTTCTAGTTTATGGGAAAAACCTCCTAAATGAACAGTGTTACATCGAGCTTTTAAAATATGCTTTCTCATCTTATTTATTTTTTTTTAAGATTTATCGTATATAATACCTATCTAAATAAAATAATTTCAATTTTTCATAAACTTAACTTAAAATGATTCAAACTATAACTAAAACTAATCAAACTTTTCAACAGTTACAGTCGGGAATTGGTATTGGTACACCTCTACCTCAAGATTGGGTATCTATCAAAAATAAAGCTCTAGTAATTATTGTAGGTTTAACTGGTGTAGGGAAAAGCACAGTCATTAATAAATTAACTGAATCTGGATTAGATTTCACTTTACTTCCAAATCGACGCACCCTAACAACAGAATTAATTATTCCTTATATTCAAGCCACAAATGAGCAAAATGTTCAAACAACTTGTCGTATAGACCGCTTCAAATATACTCGTCAGTATCAAAAAAGTTTTCCCGGTGGTATGGGTCATATTTTAGCCCAGTTACAAGTTAATCCCTCTTTAATTAATCGTCCATTAATTTTTGATGGTTTACGAGGAGAAAATGAAGTTACTTATGCTGCTAATACTTTGAAAAAAGCTAAATTTATAATTTTGGATGCTCCATTATCAGTTCGCTTAAAACGTCTTTTAACTAGAAGTGATGCTTTCGATAGAATTACAAAATATCCAGATAATGAAGTAGTTAATTCCCAAAAAATTATGAGTTTTTCTGACTTTGGTATACCCGAAGCATCCAATTTATTTACCTTTGATGAAGAGCAGGAAATTTTAACTCTACTGGAAAGAGGAGTATATAACTCTGTAGATGTTTGCGAACGATTAAACATTCTGGTTGAGGAGAGCAGAAATTATGATTCGGAAGCAACAAAAACAGCTTTACAGACAATTGCTCCTGAGCGAACTTTGCTTTTAGATACTACTAAGTTTTCACCTCAACAACTAACTCAAAAAATTCTTGCTTACTTATTACTTAAAAATTCGAGGGTTTAAGTCTCCTACTATTTTGTTGATGGGGGAATGCTCCCCTATCATAAACACAGTTTTTTTTAGTAGGAGGACTGAGTCAAAAGAGAATATTCCTGATGTTAAGCTTTTTGCTTCAGCTAGAGGTAGTGATAACTGATAACTGAAAAGACTCTTATTTCCCGTTCCCTAAATTCAAAGATATTTTTACCTAAAACTTTCCAGATTTTATTAACTTTATATTCTGTTTAAAAGTAGTCATAGAATATTTTTAAGAAGCTGTTTTCTCGACTATATTCATTTTTTTAGGGAGTAGGAAGTAGAAAAGAAGAAAAATAACTGTACCTCAGTAACTTGAGAAACGCTATAATACCAAATTGATAAATTTTTCCTACAAATAGCTAGGATATTTCTTAGGAGTTAACCCACCCCTCGCCCCTCCCCCTCCCAGGAGGGGAAGTCAGTCGGACCGAGTCAGAATCAATGGCTTTAATACCAGTTTTTAGGTTGTAATTTATCTTTTTAGTCCAAGAGACATCTCCGATAAAGTATTTTAATTGCCCTGATTATTCGTAACATTCTTTTTCCAAATTGATATAATTTACTCAAATAACTATAAAAATATTAATTAGAATTTAAGATTGAGGGTTACTATAGCAATCCTAAATCATTTGTGATAATTTTATTGCTTCGGTGTTTCTCCCATACCTGTTCCCTGTTCCCTGTTCCCTATTCCCTAAAATCTACAATATCTCACAACTCAAATAAGACTGCTTTGCTATAGATTTTAACAATAACTTAAATGTTCTTAAATCTTCTTAAATATTTTTAATATATAGCATTTTTTTGTGACATTAATTGTAATTAACCATACTAACCATAATTCCTGTAATATGTTTAGCTGAAAATTATAGAATTATGCCTAAACTAAAACAAATGCTATTAAGTAAATTAGCCATAGTTGATTCTACTCTGCGAGAAGGAGAACAATTTTTTAAATCTAACTTTTCTACGAGTGATAAAATTGAAATAGCTCGAGGATTAGATCAATTTGGAGTAGAATACATAGAAGTTACTTCTCCGAGAGCTTCTCCTCAATCCTATCAAGATTGTCAAAAATTAGTTCAATTAGATTTACAAGCTAAAGTTGTCACCCACATTCGTTGCCATCTAGAAGATGCAAAAATAGCCCTAGATACAGGTGTAGATGGCATTAATCTGTTTATCAGTACTTCACAAATTTTACGTCAATTTGGTCACCGTAAAAGTATTGAAGAAATTATTGATATAGCTACAGAAGTTATCAGTTTTATTCATCAACAAAATCCTCAAGCAGAATTGCGTTTTTCTACTGAAGATTCATTCCGTAGCTCTCTTTCAGATTTACTGCGAGTCTATTTAGCAATTAATAAATTAGGAATAGTCAATCGTTTTGGAGTAGCTGATACAGTAGGTATAGCAACTCCTCACCAGGTTTATCAACTAATTCAAAATATGAGACAATGTTTTTGTGAGGATATAGAATTTCACGCTCATAATGATACAGGTTGTGCAATTGCTAATAGTTTTACTGCTTTTGAAGCAGGGGCAACTCATATTGATACAACTGTTTTAGGGATTGGTGAACGTAATGGCATTACTCCTTTAGCTGGATTAATTGCTCGTCTTTATACCCTCGATCCACAAACTTTAAACAATAAATATTCTCTATCTTATCTCCATAAATTAAATCAATTAGTAGCGGAAAAAATTGAACTTTCTATTCCTTTCAATCATTGTATCGTAGGGGAAGCTGCATTTAATCATAAAGCAGGAGTTCATACTAAAGCAATGCTCAATAATTCTAGAACTTATGAAGCAATAAATCCCACTGATTTTGATTTGAATCGGTCAATTTTAATTAACCATAAACTTACAGGTAAAAATAGTATTAATCATCGTGCTATTCAACTTGGTTTGAATTTAGACAACTTCCAAATTCAAGCTATTACTCAAACAATTAAAAATTTAGCCGACCGACAAAAAATGACCTTAGAAAACGTGGATGAAATTTTGTTATCATCCCAAAAAAATATGTAAGATCAAATCCGTTAGCATCGGTATAAAATCTTTTGAAGTAGGAGTCAGGAGTCAGGAGGGAAAAAATTTATGAAGATTTAGTAATGGTGAAGATCAAGAATGTTTTTATACCGAATTAAACGGATTTGATATAAGCATTCAGTATTCAGCTATCAGTTATCAGTTATCAGTTATTAACTTATTATCTTAGAAGGAGAATTCAAAATTATGTTTATGCAGCATTCCGCAGGAAAGAAAAAGGTAATAAGCTAACCTTAGTAAGTCCTTTACGTTCATGCATCTTTTTGCACAGCATTCCGTAGGAAATACTAATAGCTGAGTGCTTACAAAAATATTGGTTAAATTTTTTTAGCATTACTGCCAAATCTACCACAATATTAATATATTCCTTTGTTCCCAGAGAATAAAGACACCACTAAAAAGCACAAAAATAATTACTAACTGACGGAACAATTGCGGACTAATTTTTTCTAATACTAAATTACCCAACCAATTACCTGGAAAAGCAGCTATTCCTATGAGTATTCCATATCCAAACAAAGGCAAAGTTAAAGTACCAAAAATGGCGTAGACGATCACCTTAATAATATGAATTACCATCCGGTTCATTGCTTGAGTGCCTAATAGTTCCTCTTTTTCCAAGCCAAATTTCAGGTAAAAAGGTGCAAGTATCGGTCCCATACTACCAATAATGCCAGACAAAAAGGAATAAATAAAACCTGCTGGTAAAAAATACCAAGCACGAACAGTAAAAGATTGGTCTTGATTCTTAATAATTAAATTTATCCCAGAGATAACTAGAAATAATCCTACTAAAAAACTCAGCCATTCTACAGAAATTTGGGTCAACATAAATGCCCCCAAACAAGCACCAACAATAGCACCAGGTAGTTCCCAAAAAATCACTGTCCAGTTAATTTTTTGCCGATAAGTAAAAGCACGTTCAGCATTACCAATCATTCCTCCAGTTGTAATAATTGGTGGGATGGCTAAAGCTCCTAAAAATAAACCAATGACTGGCATTAAGATAAATGAACTACCGCCACCTGCTAGAGTACTGACAAACCACCCAACAATACTTGCTAATGCTAACCACAAATAGGTCATATTCTTTGAAAATTTATAATATTTTACTACTAATTATTTCTGCTTTATTTCTGTAAGCATTCAGCCGCCAGCTATCAGCTATTGCTTTTAATTTTATATAAAAGCTTTACTAATTGAGTCATAATTGATACTTACTATAAAAGCTGGCTTGAAAGTCTATATTTATTCAAACCCCCTCATGAGAGCTGAGAGTTGACAGCTAATAGCTGTTTGCGCAGCATTCCGCAGGAAATGCTTGCTAATTTTTTGATTT
>NZ_JAAHGK010000404.1:0-5674 GCF_010672505.1 Okeania sp. SIO2B9
CAACCATGCCCATTACTTGGCGCAACCGCACTACGGGATTATCCAAGTTAAAGCTGAAAGAGATGGGCATGGTTGTGTAGGAATATTGCCGTGCGATCGCCTTAAGGGGCATTTCTACCGTTAAGTTAAAGTGGTGAGACAGCAGGGGAGAAATTCCTTCAATTACTTCTCGCCGGTAAGCTTTAAAGGCATTGGTAGTATCATTGAACTTTAAGCCAAAGAGAACTGAAATGAATAAATTGGCGAGGCGGTTCACCATTAACTTGTGGGTGGGGTAGTCAATAACTTTACCTCCCCTGATAAACCTAAAACCGAACACGCAATCGTAGCCTTCTTGCAGCTTGTAATAGTAATCTACAATATTTTCTGGCGCATCCGAACTATCTGCCATCACGATGGCTACCCCGTCTCCTAGAAAATTCTCTAAACCGCAGCGAATGGCAAAGCCAAAGCCGTTAGGGTAATAGTTATTAATGTAGCGCACCTTGCTGTTTTGAGCACTTAGCTGCCTTAACAAGGCTTCCGTGCGATCGCGACTGTTGTCATTGACCACCAAAATTTCGTAAGCAATCTTTTCTGCTTCTAGAAGTTGGCTGATAGATTGAACGGTGGTTACAATGCAACCTTCTTCGTTGTGAGCCGGAATCACAATGGAGAAAACCTTAATCCTTTTGGATGTTTCCGCTCGTGGTGGTTTTGGTAAAGAACAGCTATGGGCCAGTGCCGGAGCCAATCCCTCTGGGTAATAGATTTCTGAGGAAAAATCTGCTTGTCGCTGAGCATGAGAATGTTTAACCGGAGTTTTAAAGACTAAGTTATCGCTAATTACATAGTTAAGAGTAGCATTGATTAATACCCCAACTAAGGTATTAATTGCGTAATTAACCCCCCACCAATCTAAGAGAGGAAAGACCAAGAATATACGAGCCACCACAGCAGTTCCTGCAGAAACATGGTAGAGGGGAAGTTGTCGCCAGAAAACTTCTCTAAATGTCCAACTGCCCCCCGGCCAAACCCAAATCCGATAGACAAAAAAACTAAATAAAAGTGAAAGTTCGATTGCTATTAGATTAGCGACATTGTCATAGCTGTGGATGTTGTCGCGTACCTGCTTGCCTTTATAGCCGTAGATTTGATAAGGCTCTCCGGTGATGGTACATTTCATTAAGTTAAGATAGAAAGCCATGCAATTTAGTTCCCGAGTGACTTTGCCCAGTTAAACATCCGTTCTTAGAAACCTATGATTATCTATATAAATCTATGATTTTCTATAAATAATCTGTTCTATTCTTGCTTCAATCTGGCAACGTCGGCGTTATCCAGTCCACAAGCTGTCACGGTCGTTCGCGTTAGCGTTGCGGAGCAAACTGACCGCCATAGCTAAATTTAACGCTGCATTTAAGTCTCGTTCGCGCTAGCGCTGCGGAGCAATCACAGCTAAAATTGCAGTGTTCACAGTTGAATACAGGCTCCGATAAAGACAGAGACTCGCGATTCAGTTCCACACCTACTGCAGGTTTTAGAACTAGGAAACCATCTATCCACAATGGTTAAGGATGAACCATATAACTCACACTTGTACTCTAGCTGTCTACGAAACTCATAAAAACCCATATCACCAACAGCCTTAGCTAGCTTGTGATTAGCCATCATACCTGATACATTAAGGTCTTCTATTACTATCTGGCTGTGGTTTTTCGCCAAATAAGTAGGCACGTTTATGCAATGTATCTTTTCTGATGTCAGCAACATTAGTGTGTAGTCTCGCTATTTTTAGCTGTGCTTTTTTCCAGTTATTAGAAAACTTGACTTTATTTCGATTCAAGTATTGCAACAAGCGAAAGTTTAGCTTCTAACTTTCTATAGGATTTAGCTCCTGGAAATACTTCACCAGTTGAGAGTGAAGAAGCGTGATTTCACACCCAAATCTACACCAACTACATCAACTGATTTCTCAGTGACTTGAGGTTCTGTTTCTATCTTGAAGCTAATGAACCAACGATCGGCTTTTTTAGTTATAGTTACAGATTTAGGAGTAACATGATCTGGCAAGATTTCAAAAGTTTTTATCCATCCAATTCTTGGTAATTTTATGTGATTAAAGCCTACCGATATTGAGCCATCTAGAGTAAAACTATCATCCCTACCTTTTTTCTTGAATTTAGGTTGACCAGAAACTTTGCTAAAGCAGCGTTTCCAAGCAACGGACAAATACCTCAAAGCATATTGAGGCGCTGTTTTAGAAACCTCGTAGTACCAATAGTTTTTAGGTTTAACCATTGCTACTAAAAGTTTATGCAGGTCGATAGATGTGGGAAATTTAAGTTTACTTTCAGGATTATTGAAATTGTGATTAAGGATGTTCCTAGTCAACCATAATCCCCAATTCCAAGCGTGACGAGCTACGCCAGTGTGTTTAGCTAGCAGCGTTTTTTTTTATTATAGGGGATTTTTCGGATCTCTAAGAGGCTGTTTGTAAATAATTATGAAGTATTAGTAGCGATCGCTAAACGTTTGAGCATTAAACTAATCATTGAAATATGAATAAAGGCTTCGCTGTTGCGAGAATATTCTTCATAATCTTTAGAAAGTCTACGATTACGGCCTAACCAAGCAAAAGTTCTTTCCACTACCCAACGTCTAGGTAAAACTTTAAACCCTTTTTCAGTTCTGTTAACAATAGCGAGTTTATATGACAAGATCGATTGATGACTAAAAAGATCAACAGTGGATTTGAGTTAATTGAACAATCTTCCTACTTATTTCCCCAGACTTGATATTAAGATCGGAAAAATTATCCTCTCATACTCATACATAATTTTTCAAACAGATATAATTATTATGAGTTTTTGATTTTTAATTTAAAAAAAAATCGACAAAAATCGTAATCTGCTGAAAAATCAGAAAATAATGATATACTTATTCTAAGTTGGTAATTATGCCTATATACTTGACTTTTGATTCAATATTAATACACCCACTAGGTCAACCCAAACCAAAAGTTTTAAGCATAACAATAGATTCTACGGATTTTAGAGTCACTTAACTGTACTACCTAAGTATTAGTAGGTAGACAAAAAGTATATATAAAGATGAATCAAAACCGCATCCAAGCCTATATAAATCTAATTCAACAACTATTAAATAGCCCCACAGAAAGAAAAGATAAAATCCTAGCAACTAACCAAAAATTACTAGATAAAGGATTACTCCAAACAATAATAATGATGGCACAGACATCAGCAGAAAAAGGGAACGAGGAAGCTCAAGAACTATTACTCACCTTTGCAGTAGAACTATCAGAAAAATTAGACATTTCAATTACAGAAAACACCTCAGCAACAGCAACCCCTTTAGAATATTTAGAATTCTTAACCCAGGTATTACAAGCAACCCACGAAAGCAAAAACAATCCTCAAATTATTCACCCTATTTTGCAAGAAAACCTCAACAAATTAGACCAAGGTTTAGTAGAAACCTTACAAACTTGGGCAACTTCAACCTTAGTAGAAATTAAACCAGAAGAAGCTCATAGTATTGCTGCAGATATAGTTAACTTCAGTAACCAGATACAAGAGTTTACTCTTGGGGATAAAGCAGATAACTTAGAAATAGCAATTACGGGATATAAAACAGCATTAACTGTATACAATAATGCTTATAAAACTCATAACTGGGTAAGCATTATCAACAATCTTGGCACTGCTTACCTCAACAGAATTTATGGAGATAAATCTGTAAATATTGAGCAGGTAATAGAAATTTATCAATCAGCATTAAAATTAATAGATCGAGAAGATATCCCCCAAGACTGGGCAAGAATTCAAAGTAACTTAGGTAATGCTTATAGTCATAGAATTGAAGGAGATAAAGCCAAAAATATTGAACAATCAATAATCGCTTATGAAAGAGCATTGGAAATTATTACCCAAGAAAATTTTCCCCAACAATGGGCAACTATTCAAAATAATTTAGCTAATACCTACTTAACAAGAATTACAGGAAAAGTCGGCGATAATATTGAATTAGCAATAAATGCTTACCAAAAAGCATTACAAATGATTGATCGGGAAAAAAATTCTTTAGACTGGGCAGTAACTCAAAGCAATCTTGGTAATGCCTATCTAAATAGAATGACAGAAAATGTAGAGAAAAATATTGAGCAAGCAATTACAGCTTATCAGCAAGCATTAAAAATTATTAATAGGGAAAATAAACCTTACCAGTGGGCAAATATTCAAAAAAATCTGGGCATTGCTTACTTAAATAGATTTATAGGACAAAAAAGCAAAAATATTGAATTAGCTATTACAGCTTATCAACAAGCATTAACAGAAATTACTCCTATTGATTCTCTATTAGATTGGGTAATAATTTCCATAAATCTGGGCACTGCTTACCTCCACCGAGATACAGCAGAAATAATCGAAAATATTGAACTATCAATTGTAGTTTATCAACAAGTGCTGCAAGTTATTAATCCAGAAAAATTTGCTTTATGGTGGGGAATTATTCAAAAAAATCTTGGTGATGCTTATAGTTATAAAGTTAGAGAAAATAAAGTCATAGAAAATATAGAAAATATTGCTGATTTTTATCAAAATATTGAACTAGCAATTACAGCATATCAACAAGCATTAAATATTTTTACTGTAGAAAGTTTTCCACTTGAATGTCTACAAATTTATCGTAAATTAGGCGATTTAGGATTTCAAAATGAAAATTGGCAACTTGCTATTGAAAGTTATCAAATAGCAATTAAGTTGCTAGAAACAACTCAAAGTTTGGCAAATACCGAAATATCTTACAAAGAGATGTTAGCTGAATCAATTTATATGTATGGGAACATAGTCGAATGTTATGTCAAGATTGAGGAATATGAACAAGCATTAGAATATGTAGAAGCTTCTCGTTCTCGTCGTTTAGTAGAGTTAATGATGATAAACGATATTTATAAAAATGAGGAAAAACCAGCAGAAGTAGAAGAATATTATGATCTACAACAACAAATTAATCAGCTCAATTTTGATACTACTAGAATTAATAAACCAATTACAGTGGGAAGTAGATTTAGCATCAAAGAAATTAAATCAGAGAATCAAGAAAAGATTGCTTTATTGAAAGAAAAACAGCAAAAAATTTGGCAAAAAATTTGGAATAGCGATCGCGTACTAGCGGAACAGTTACAAGTGACATATCTGAGTTTTTCAGAGATTCAGCAGTTAGTAAAGGATAAACAAACTGCCATTATAGATTTTTATTCAACTAGAAATAATACCTATATATTCCTTCTGAATCAGCAGCAACTTACTGTTCATATTTGTCAAGGAGAGGGAATTGATAAATTACAAACTTGGATACATGATAATTGGTTGAAACTCCATGCAGAAAATAGTAGCGAATGGCAGAATCAAATGGAGGCTTTTCTTTCAGAATTATCAGAAAAATTAGAATTCAATCAACTGATAAAACAACTGAATGAGATAAAAGGAAAAATTGCTTATGGATAGTCTTCGACACGCCACTTCATGTCTTATACCAATTTGAAAAAAGAATGCTATGCTTAAGTGATACTTCAACTATTAAGTAATTAACACAGGCTGAATAAATTTTTTGATAATTAGCACGCCAGTTATTGTTAATTATTCTTATTTTTACTACTCTCCTACTCCCC
>NZ_JAAHGK010000405.1:0-5671 GCF_010672505.1 Okeania sp. SIO2B9
GGGAGACGTCGGATTAGCGACGTACAAGAGTCAGGAGGGAAAACAGTTATAAAGATTTGGCAATGGTGAAGATGGACAATATTTTTATACCTAATTAAACGGATTTGATATCATATTTTTAACGATTTTTTCTACACAATTAATACTCTGCGCTCAAAGTTATTTTTTTAAGTAGAAATAAAAATAAAATTTTCTGACAGCATTACTAAGTTCTGTCAAAACTGATTTGGAGTAATTATTAACCTGGGTTCAGCAACATATAGTTCTGTACGATATAGTAAATAAACTAGACCTTTTTTATCTACCCATCGCTCATATAATGCTTTCAAATTTGCCGTAATTTGTTCTCGTTCATAACCTTGATTTGGCACTGATGACGAACTCATAATACGACCTATTAATCCTGGCAAATCTAACTCTTGTCTGTGAGTAAATGTTGAATGTTGAAAATTGACAAAATAGGAACTTTTTTCTATGGAAGCAATTGAAAAACGTCGTTTTTTTTTAGTGTTTGAATGATGTTTAGATATCTGCTTCATTAAGTTACTATTTTCTTTAGTAAATCCATCTTCTCTATTCCAGTTATTCCATAAAAGTGCTAATTTGCCAGAGGGTTTTAAAATTCTGTGAAATTCCTGTAAAGTAGGTTCCAGATTAAACCAATGAAAAGCTTGAAAACAAGTTACTAAATCAACTGATTCATTAGGAAGATTAGTCGCTTCTGCCGTTGCTTCTCTAAACTCTATTAAAGGGTGAGATTGAGCAGCATTCTTCATTTTAAGGTTTGGTTCAATAGCTATGACATTAATACCTTGTTCAGCTAACATTCTAGAACCAATACCTGTACCAGCTCCAATATCTGCTGCTAATAATTCTGAAGGATTTTCAAATCCAGAAATCATTAAAGTGATCGCTTCTTTTGGATAATTTGCTCTATACTGAGCATAATCTTCGGCTCGATCGGAAAATCGATTTAGTGGGTTCATTTTATCTCAGCATACCTTAACTAATATTACTTTTAATAAATTTAACTCAATTATCAAATCATGGCATATAAATTAAAAAAAATATTAGACATATGGGGAAATGTTGGTACAGAATTTGGACCCAGTGAATTTGTGGTTCGCGTAGGTGCAGAAGTTGAGATTGATTCGGTTATGAACACTGTTGAATATGTCCAAGAAAATTCGGCTTTGAGCCAAACCTAAAACTTGCCCCAGTTTTTTCAAAATTTTGAATATAAATTAAATATTCCTTGCTCTACTTATATAACTGGTATTATGGGCTTTATTGTTTACCTATCTTGATTAATCTCTTTGGGTGAGAATTGAAAATTTATGTAGTTGACGAAGAAGGCTGAGAATGGCTAAAAATGAGGACCAGTAATCCTTTCAAGAATGTCGCTATTGCTTCACCCCCACGAAACAGCCATAATCATATTGATAGATTTGAGGATTTCCGAACATGGCAGAAATTAACGGCGTAATGATGCAATATTTCCACTGGTATATTGACCCAAATCTTATCCTGTGGAATCAAGTGGCAAGTATGGCCCAAGAATTAGCAGATGCAGGCTTTACCGCCATGTGGTTACCACCAGCTTACAAAGGTATAGGGGGGACTTATGATGTGGGATATGGGGTTTATGATATGTATGACTTGGGGGAATTTGACCAAAAAGGTACTGTTCGGACAAAATATGGCGATCGCCAACAATATTTAGATGCTATTCAAGCTCTACACAATGTTGGTATTGATGTCTATGCTGATGGAGTTCTCAACCACCGCATGGGTGCTGATGGAACAGAAATTGTCAAAGCAACTCCTTTTTCCAAGGATAACCGCATTCATCCCAAGGGTGGAATGCGTGAAGTTAAAGGTTATACTCATTTTCCATTTCCTGGTCGGCAAAAAAAGTATTCTGACTTTGAGTGGCATTGGTGGCATTTTGATGCAGTAGATTATGATGACTATAGCAAGGAACAAAATACTATATATCTATTTGAAGGGAAAAGCTTTGATGATTATGTGGCGTTGGAAAATGGCAACTATGCTTACCTGATGGGATGCGATATTGATTTCCAGAGTAAAGAAGTTCGGGATGAAGTGATACGTTGGGGTAAGTGGTATATAGAAACTACGGGAGTCGATGGTTTCCGTCTAGATGCTATCAAACATATTTCATCCTGGTTTTTTCCTCTGTGGATAGATGTATTAGAACATCATTTTCAGAAGGATTTATTTATGGTTGGGGAATATTGGTTCAACGATATTGGTACGTTGCACTGGTATATTAATTCAGTTGGTGGCAGAATGTCTGTGTTTGATGTTCCTCTACATTACAACTTTTATTATGCGAGTAAATCGGGCGGACATTATGATATGCGCCATATTCTCAATGGTACTTTGATGCAGGAACGTCCGGTCAATGCTGTTACTTTTGTGGAAAACCATGACTCACAACCTTTACAAGCATTGGAAGCTCCTGTTGAACCTTGGTTTAAGCCTTTAGCTTATGCCATTATTTTGTTGCGTCGTGAAGGATATCCTTGCATTTTTTATGCTGACTATTATGGTGCAGAGTATGAAGATTATGGGAAAGATGGCAACCGTTACAAGATTTTCTTACCATCCCACCGTTGGATAATTGATAAGTTACTTTTTGCCCGGAAATATTATGCTTATGGGGAGCAATATGATTATTTCGATCATTACAATACTGTAGGTTGGACTCGTTTGGGTACTGAAGAACATCCGAAAGCAATGGCTGTAATTATGAGTGATAGCTATCCAGGTTACAAGTGGATGGAAGTGGGTAAACCAAATGCTAAGTTTTATGACCTCACGGAACATATTCAGGAACCCATTTATACTAATGACTCTGGTTGGGCTAAATTTCGGTGTAATGGCGGGTCAGTTTCTGTTTGGTTACAAGAATAATAACTAATAGACATTTTCAGAAAAGAGGGACTAGGGACTAGGGAGTAGGGGAAAAAAATTGGGCGTTGGTGATTTGAGGTATGATATCATGCCCGGATAAGAGTTCGATAGAACTCCGTTACCTTTACGCGACCAAAAAACTTTCTCCTTCTACTCCTGTTTATTCTTCTTTCTTCCCTCCTGACTCCTGATATCATGTCCGAAGGCAATCGTTTGTGTAAACCCAAGGGTGAATATCTACAGGAAATTTAACAGGACTTACGCAGGGACTCTACATATAGCTAGGGCGTTAGCGGAGCTTTGCGTTAGCAAATGCCATTCGCCCCTACAGATGGTGCTTTAAAGGTCAATTTGCGTAAGTCCTGTTTAAGTTTTTTTCTGACTCTGAAACCTTCTTCCTCCTCCATCTTTCCTCTTCCATTTTCCTTACCTTCTCTATACAATACCGATGCTACCGGATTTGATATGACTCCTGACTCCTGACTCCTAAGTAATGAAAATTAATATCATACACGCGCTTCACCAACGCCAAAAATTGATAATTTCGGTAGTGCATCATTCAAAAATTAATAATGAATAATGAATAATGAATAATTACCTCTCCTTGAAAAGAAGAGGATTGACAAATTCATGAAAATTTTTTTTATTATCCCCTTAAAAGGGGAGGCGCATACCCACAATTTTTCGGTAAAGTGTGGGATAAGTAATACCATTTCTCAAAAACTTTTCTACATTTTGTTGAGTAGGGGACCCATCCCTAACCCCTCCCAGGAGGGGAAGTAGGGGAGTAGGGGAATGGGGGAGAAGCAAACATAAGAATAATTAACATCATTCGCGAGCTAAAATTAGCATACAAAGTGATTCGGATTGTGCTGATTAGTTGACAACTGAAGTATTGCCCAAGTATAGCAATACTTTTGGGAATTGGTATAATTAATTCATTCCATTTCCAAGGAACGATTTTTGATATATTTACCCGCGTAAAAATTTTAGAGACACGGAGTCGTGAATGGATTGAAGCAAGAATTGAAAATACTTCAATACACCCCATCCCCCATCTCCCCATCTATTTTTAAATAGATTACAAATTGGTTCTATATGATTGGTATATTCGCATTTAATTAATTTGCATTCCTGGCAGCCAAATAATTAAACTCAAAAGACTAATAAATAAAATAGGTAAAATGATAGCTAAACTAATACCACAGTAATTTTTCCAACTAATTTGAAAACCATGTCGCTTGATCATATAAAACCAACATAGAGTAGATAGACTACCAATAGGAGTAATTTTAGCACCAACAACACAGCCAATAATAGTAGCATAAACCATTGCTTCTGAAATATTATAATCTATTATTGGTGCAGTTTGAATTGTCAATATGTTAATCAAAGAAGATGGTAAATTATTACAGACTGCGCTAATAAATGCAGATAAAAAACCAGTAGCAATAATAGCTAGAGAAAATCCCCATCCAGAGATTTGAACTAACAAATATTTAATTACATCTGTTAAACCATAGTTACTCAGACCAAAAACTATTATGTACATTGCCCAGATAAATAAAATCACTGGCAGGAAAGGATAAAATATCAATTTAAAGAGAGAAAAACAGTAATTTGTTAAAAATTTAGTTTGAGAAATAAAATCTTGGAATCGATAATTATTCTGCAAACTATTAACTGAAATTTTGTGACTTTCTTCACTCTCAAGTAATTCTTCTGATTGTAGGTATAAATTATGCTTATTTTGACTTTCCTCCGCAAGTTTCAGGCTGATTTTTGGTTCTATACTGGTTGCTGGTAATGCTCTTTCTAGATAATTTTTTCTGAATCTAAATTTTTTATATTTCCTAGGAATATCAGGCCAAAAGTAAAACAACAAAACAACAATACTGGCAGCAATTGTCACGAAACTAATAGGTAGCATTATAATTATATAACTACCAAAAGAAATATTGTATGTAGTAGTAGCAATATAATTGACTGAATTACTGATAGAAAATGGTAGACTACTGATGTCAGCAACTAAGCCACAAGCTATCAGAAATGGGATAATTTCTTTAGGGGTAAACTTGAGTAAAATTAGAGCTTCAATTACTATTGGTAGAAATAATAAGGTACTACCATAGTTAGCGAAAATAGCACTAACTAGAGCTACTAATATTAGCAGTGTGACAAATAAAAGTTTACCGCTACCCAGATTCCAATTAGCAATATGAAATCCGAACCAACGAAAAACTCCCTTTTGTTGCAATATCCAACTAATAGTTATTAAAGCTAGTAAAGTAAAGGTAGTATTTACTAAAATTGCCCAAATCAATGTAGGCATATTTGCTAGAGAAACTAGACCAGTTGTGAGTGTTAGGCAGGCTCCTATCATTGCACTGAAACCTATATCTAAACCTTTTGGCTGCCAAAATACAAGAATTAGAGTACCTAGAAAAATCAATGGAATTAAGACTATTTGCCAACCCATAATATAGGTGATTATTATTTGTTTTTGTGAGATTTTTTTCTAAACTTACTATAACATTATCTTTTTTTTTTAAGGTTTAATACCCCACACCTCACCTGCAGTGTCTACAAGTTTGTTGGAGTTCCGTCGAGCAGAGCTGCTTATTTGAGTATTCTCCATCCACTTTTTTCTTTTTCCAACTTCAGTCCTTCCTTCTTTATTCTTCAATCATTTCATATCTGGTTCATAACACTTTCAAAAAATATTACTACA
>NZ_JAAHGK010000406.1:0-5670 GCF_010672505.1 Okeania sp. SIO2B9
TTGCTGCTTCAGGAGCGATAGAGAGAAGGAGGTAGGTAGGTACGTGTGTAGATTCTTTGGGGCGGCGATCTTTCGAGTTTTCTGTTTGTTTTCTGGCTGGATCCGAATTTGGTCGGTCTTCTTCGAGGTTGCCAGCAGCCGTACGGTCCCAGCAAGACAGACAATCAACACAATCAATACAATTAGCAGCGGTGGTGGTGTACTAGGTATTTTTTCCAGACCTAAAAAGGCTCAAACCTTTATTTGTTAATACTTTTATATTTAATCAGCAAGCCCTAATTATTAATTATTAATTATTCATTATTCATTATTCATTATTTAACTATTCCCTATTAATGCTGATGAACATATCTAGTTAAACTATCCCCATAAACTTTACTCAAGTTATTTTCATCCAAAGCAACACTAGGTTTACCCTGACAACATAAACGACGATTCATACAAATAACTTGGTCACAATAACGACTCACCATATCTAAATCATGGGAAACTTGCAGAATAGAAAAACCCTCTTCTCGATGTAAATTTGCCAGTAATTCAGCAAACTGTATTTCTCCAGTTGGGTCTATACCAGCCATAACTTCATCTAATATTAATAATTGTCTATTTTGCACCAAACAATATCCCAATAAAACCCGTTTTAACTCCCCACCACTTAAACTTCCTATTCGCTGTTTTGCCTGATTTTCTAACTTAACTTGTACCAAAGCTTTTTCTATTGCTATATGCTTTTCCCGCGACCTCATCAAACCTTGCTCAGGGTAACCTAAACTGATTAATTCAGCTACACTTAAAGGGAAACTCCGGTCAAAAGGTAATTTTTGGGGAATATAACCAATTTTTTGCCAATGTTTTCCTAAATCTTTTATTTGTTTGCCTAGAATTTCTATATAGCCTGATTCATAAGGAATTAAACCTAATATTGCCTGAATTAATGTACTTTTTCCTGCACCATTCGGACCAATAATTGCTGTATTACTACCAGGAAATATTTGAAATGACACAGATTCTACTGCTTGATATTTTCCTCTAACTACTGTCAGATTTTGTACATCAACTACTGGAATATTTTTGTTTATTGCTACTAACTTCACTGGCAAATTTCCTCTAAAGTTTTTATATTATTTCTCATAGCAGTAAAATAATATTCTGGGTCTAACGAACCGCTGATTACTGGGTCTAATTTTTTGACTGGTAATCTAATATCTTTAGCAATTTGTTGCATCCGATTATCATTAAATCCAGTTTCAGCAAGTAAACCTTTAACTTGATATTCTTGAGCTGCTTTTATTACTCTTTGAACATCTCTAGGCGTGATATTATCTTCTGGCAATTCCACCACTGCCATTTGTTGTAAATTGTACCGTTGAGCTAAGTAAGGATAAGCATCGTGAAAAGCAATAAATTTACATCCTTGAAAGGGTGATAAACGAGTTTGAAATTCTTGGTGAAGCTCCTGTAATTTACGAATATAAATATCAGCATTAGCTCTATAAGTAGCTTCATTATTAGAGTCAGCTTGAATTAAACCATCCCGAATATTCTTAACTTGTTGTTGCGCTAAAACAGGATCTAACCAAACATGAGGGTTTCCTTCTTCATGGTGATGACCGTGGTGGTGGTCATGGTCGTGGTCGTGGTGGTCGTGGTCGTGGTGGTCGTCGTGGTCCTTATCTTCTTCTTCTAGGGGTTCTATATTTTGACTAGCATCAATTTCTTGAAGTTGAGAATTACCCGTAGCATCAACTAATTTCTCTAAAAATTCTTCTAACCCCAACCCATTTTTTACTAATACATCTGCCTCTGCAATACTCCGTGCATTCTCTGGCGTTGCCTGATAATCGTGGGGGTCTGCTCCCGCAGGAATTAAGAGTTCTACTTTTCCACTTTCTCCGGTAACTCCTTTGGTAAACATATATATAGGTAAGAAAGTTGCTACTATTTTAGTTTCATTTTGATTTTGGGCCACACTACTAACACTTCCGAGAGAAACAGCCGTGGCCAGTGCTGCTGTTCCTAAGAATAAACAGTGAATTCGTCTAATTGTCTTGAGCATTAGTATACAGGTTATTTTTGGGAATGATTATCATTTTCAAATTTATCATACCACAATGGGTAGTATCAAATCCGGTAGCATTGGTGTAATTAGATAAAAAGGATGGGGAGGTGTGGGGAGTGTGGCAATGGCGTTCAGATGGAACATTATCATTTTCTTTGTGGGTTTAATACCCCACCGTCAACGGGGGTGTTCACGCATTACTTGGGGGAGCGAATCCCCATGTAATTTTCCTCCTGTCTCCTGTCTCCTGTCTCCTGTCTCCTTCTTCAATAAGGGAATTTGATATGATATAATGTTAACTGGTATATTTGGTATAAAAGTTAGCGTACATATCTACAGGAAATTTACAGCAGATTCCTCCCATAAGGAGTATAGAGATTAACAACTAAATTTTTGTAGTGCGGGCATCTTGCCCGCGATGGGTGTATTTCACGCTTAGTGGAATCCGCTATAAGTTTTGTCCAGGTTTTAAGCCTTTTCCCTTTTGACTTATAACTTAGGACTTCTGACTTCTAATACTATTTAACTTAAAAAATGTCACAAATAGTTGGTAAGTGATGAAGTCAAATAATAAGCTGAAATTACTGTAGAGTAGAGTTTTTAAGTAATTAAAATATCACTTTCAACTTCTGACTTCCTTTCTCTCCCCAAGTCTGCAATAGCCATTTGTGCCCTAGCACTAACCGCTAAAGTTGTATCTGTATCAACAATCTCCTCAAACCTGGTCAAAATATCCTCAAGCCATTTTGGATAAGTAACTTCTACAGTTTTGGCCAAACCATACAAACCAACTACAGCAGCATAACGCACTATCCATTCTTGGTCTTGGGATACTTGCAAAAGAGTCTTCATCGTAGATAGTTGAGAATCAAAAATCTGCGATTCTGGCAACTTTTTCCAATCAATAAAACCTAAGCCTTTTGCAGCACCACGTCTCACACTAAATGAAAAGTCATTTATTGCAGCGTCTAATAATAAATCTAACCCACGCGGATCGCCAATACCTGCTAATGCTCTAATTGCCCAAGCTCTAGCACCATAGTTATAACCGTCAAGTTTTTCTAGTAGTGGAAGTACTGCCCTTACCCCAAGTAAAACTAACCCATCAACTGCTGCTACTGCTGCGCCAGGATTGTTGTACCCTAAAACTTTAATTAATATCGGGATAGCATCTTCTATCTGAGCTGCTGCTAAATCTTTAACTGCATCAATTAAACCTTGAGAAGAATCTGCTTCTTCAACTGCTTGGATGATTTGATTATTGATTGTCGAGGGTTGGTTATTCATTCTTAGAGATTAGGGAAATAGGGAAGTAGGAGA
Source organism: Okeania sp. SIO2B9 (assembly GCF_010672505.1). Classification (NCBI taxonomy): domain Bacteria; kingdom Bacillati; phylum Cyanobacteriota; class Cyanophyceae; order Oscillatoriales; family Microcoleaceae; genus Okeania; species Okeania sp. SIO2B9. Next base: position 3,380 of record NZ_JAAHGK010000406.1, read on the forward strand.
ATAGTAAAAATATGAATAGTATAAACTAATTAATATTGGCGTTGGTTAAAAGAGGTATTATATCTTGTCCGGATAAGAGTGCAAACAAAAAACTTTTTTCCTCTACTACTCTTTCTTCTTCTTTCCTGACTCCTGACTCCTGACTCCTGACTCCTAGATAATTAAGATTAATATCATACATTAATTCACCAACGCCTTAATATTTTATAAAAGTGAGTCCATTAGAGTCATTACCTTAATAGCCTCATCTGATAATAATAGTTGAGATTCTACCTTTGACTTTTGACTCTCTTGGTGCGCATTCCCTCTCTTGGTCAGCATTCCCTCTCTTGGTCGGCATTCCCTTGCGTCTGACGCCGACGCGGGTTCCGACCGCTTGCGACTGGCGTCGTCGCGGGGTCTGACCGCTTGCGTCTGACGCCGACCCGGGGTCGCACCGCTTTTAACTTTTGAATTTATTGTGAGGTGATGTTCCAAAAGTCCTTTGAGGGCAATTAATTTCATACTATTTTCGGCTAAGGTTTCTGATATTGCCTTAGCTGCAGGTAAATAGCCGATCGCTCCTAAATCCATCAGTGCAGAGCGTCGTAATTGTAGATTATCACCATCTAATGCTTGAGTCAGATATTCTCCATAAACTGCTTCTCCGGTTAGTTGATATAGAGCGCGAGCAGCAGCATATTGCACTTTCTCTACAGGATGTTCGATAAAAGGTTTAATTAAAGGAATTGCTGATTGAGCTTGAAGTGTTCCTAAAGCTTCAATAATGTCTTCGTAGGGTTGAACAAGATGAGGCTTACCTGGAACTAATACTGCAGCTTCAACCCCTCCATCTAAAAGTTTAATTAATGCGGAAATGCAGCTAGGGTTTCCTAGCATTTCTAATGCTTCTGCTGCTGCTTCTCGCACATAGTAGTCTGAGCTTTCCAAACATTTAATCAAAGCTGGTACAGCTTTTTTGTCTTCTAACTTACCCAAAGCTCTAGCTGCATTGCGTCTGAGAGGATACCCACCGTCTTCTGTTCGGTCAGAGTCATCTTCTAGAGCTGCAATTAAGCCTTCTATAGCAGCAGGTATATTTACTCGGAATCTACCCAACCACCAAGCAGCATAATATCGTTTACCTAATTCTTCATGCCGGAGATTGGTGATCGCTTCTTCTACCGTTAGAGATTCCCCATTGTCGGATGTTTGTTCTGATAGTGAATCCCAATGCTGCTGTGCCATAACTTCATTTAATTCAACTCTGACAAAAAACGATGCCTGGAAAGATAAACAGATACTAACGACAGGCCAGCACCTGTATACCTCTCCAGGCTACGTTAAATATTAGCTTAGGGTAGTTAATTTAGTGAACATTAATTTCACATTCACCACCTAGTTACTATGAAAACTACTAGCTAAGAGCATTAATAGCATAGTCAAGATAGTTGTTAGCTTCAGTTGCAGGATCGCCAGTGATACCGTGGTTAGCCTTGATATACTTCAGCGCTTCGATGTACCAGCTAGGAGATAACTCGAAGGTTTTATTAATTTCATCAATTCCTGCAATGAGTATCTCATCCATAGGACCTGTACCACCTGCAATCAGACAGTATGTTACCATCCGGAGATAGTAGCCGATGTCACGAGCACACTTTGACTTTCCTGTAGGAGTCGAAGCATAGTTAGGTCCCTGGGTTGTAGTAGTATAAGGGAACTTGTTGTATACTGCTTGAGCAGCTCCATCAATCAAACTTTTGGATTTCTCAGTTAGCTTTTTAGCAGCTTCTAAACTTGCTGGAGCATATTTAAAACGACCAAGTGCTGAGAATAATTCTGTGCTAGTCAGAAAGCGACCTTGAGAATCTGCCGCTGTTACTGCTTCAGTAAGAGGAGTTTTCATTGTTGAGATACTTTCCTAAATCTTGTGAGTACAAATTTTGCTACAAATTTAAAGTCTTTAGAGATGCCTAGATGAAGCATCTTTAAAAAAAAGTTTTTTACAGTGTTATTAACTAACTGCTGCCGCAGCGCGGTCGAAGTAGCCACCAATCTCAGACATTAAAGAGGAGCAATCTCCAGGAGTAATGCCGTTAGGATCGTTAGCAATTGCAATAGCTGCTTCTTTCATTTTTTGAACACCTACTGCTACAGAAGCACCAGGAGTTCCTAGAGCTAAGTAGGTTTCACGCAATCCATTGAGACAACGGTCATCTAGCACACTTGCATCACCGGCAAAAGTAGCATAAGTTACATAACGTAGGATGATTTCCATGTCACGTAAACAAGCTGCCATACGACGACTTGTA
>NZ_JAAHGK010000407.1:0-5639 GCF_010672505.1 Okeania sp. SIO2B9
TATAATCATTTTTGCCTTTGATTGAATATCCAACGCTTAAGCGCTCTCCAGGATTATGTTCAATGTTTAAACTTGTTGTTCTGAGACTTGGTTCACACTCTAAATCATTTTGGTAATATTGATCTAAAATTTCATTTTTTAGTTCAAAAATCGAATCTAAATTCATTCTTATTGACCTTAAACTGAAAATTGATTATTGTGATAAATACTACGCTGTTTTTTTTAAAAAAGTCTTTTTATTCTACTTTATAATCTCCTTTATAAAAAAACGGAACTATAAATATCCATAAAATTACTGCTGTAGGTGCATAACGTGGATCTGGAAGATTCCACTTTAATATATTATGTCCCATTGCGTAAACCCAAATAACAAATGAAACGGCTGCAATTCCAGTTCCGATTAGCTGTATAGATGACCACTTTTTGTCAGTATCCCTTGTCCCCCAAAGTCTTGAAAGAATTACAAGACCAATACAAATAACAGGCCACCAATCAATAAAGCTTAATGATGTATTATTTTCAGTAAGTAATTTATCTGTCGGTTCAGCTATCCAAAAGCTACGTACTGTAACATAAACACTAAGCACTTCCGTTGGCACAAGTTTAACTAAACGCTCCATATAGTTAGCAAAGTTAGCATCTATAAGATTATCAGTTTCACTTGGTTCAATACTCGTTAGTTGAATAGGATTATCAGCTTCACTTGGAAGAAGATTATCAGGACTTACGCTACGTGATTTATTATTATTTTTGATGCGATGTTCTATACGAAAAGGATATGACATAATTAAAGCTTTTCTATGTAATTGGGTCAAATATAGCGAAGTTGCTATGAGCGACAATCTAGAAATGAAAGGCTTACTATGTAAGTATCTCAGGGACTGCTATTTTCGCGATCGCAACTACTTTGCTACTAAACCCACCCCATCCCCAGTCTGATAGTTTTGCGCATTTTCCTCTTGTAGAAGTTCGTCGATTTTCGCTCTTAACTTGTCTTGCCAACCTGAAATTTTTTTGATTCCGTGGAACATCTCGTCATCTACCCGGACAGTCAAATTATTAGACTTGGGTTTTCCTGGTACTTTAGGTTTCCATCTATAAGCTAATAAATCAGGGTTTCCTCCTGGTCTCCCACACTTAGTAGAGGTTTTAGTCTGCTTCTTTTTTGTTGTTTTAGTGGCCATATTACAGTCCTCCTATTGATTGTATATATTATAAGTTATATTATTGGTAGTAAGCAAGTAAAAAAAATTATAAAATTTATTTACATTTATTAGTATGCAAGCTATAATGATAAATGTAGAGGCCAATAAAGAAGTTCTACAAGTGGACAATAAAAAAGGACACCGCCCTCTCCTAGGTAAAGTTGAGGCAATGCCCTTTTAGAGTCCCCGGTAAACAAGTATCAGGAGACAAATCAATGATATTTTTCATCAATCCAATTTCAATTATATTACAAAATTTCAGCCAAGACAAGGCTTTATTACGAGCCTACTTGGGCCTAACAAAATTAATGGCCACTAAACCAATTACTAATTCAGTAAACGAAACAAGATTATACTATAACCGCTTATTAGGCTACTTAATCCACCACCTAGAAAAAACGATCGCTGAGATTGAGGCTGCCGATACCTACACAGAAGAGCAAGAGCAACGCAAAAGCAATTCAGAGACTACCTACACCCCAAAGGAGGCACAAGTATACGACAGTGTATTTACTGAACAACCTCCACAAGATACACCAGAATCTGAGAAAATCGAATCACTATACTCTAATGAAACAGAAATAGCTAAGGTAAATGCACCCTCTAATAAAATCTCAGAAAAAAATGCTCTAGCCCAAACCGAAACTTTAGAAGCTGATAAAGTAGAAGCGAGTGAAACTAGGAGTAGTTTGCAACAACCTGAAGCGACTCTGACTGAACTGAAGCAGCAGCTATTATCTAAGAAAAATAAATCACAACTAGAGCAATTCAAGTCAGAGATAGGAGCTGAGAAGACTGGAGAGATTTGGGAAAGCTGCACAATTCCTGAGCGTAACCTGATCAAATGTATTAATGCTACTACTAAAAAAGGAGCCTTGCCTTTTGATTTAGTTAGTTGGGTTAACCCTCAAGGAAGACGAGAGATAGGGCGTTATGTTGGGTTTTACCGTGCAGGTAAACAGTGCAAAGAGAACGAACGAGTGATTTATCTACCAAAGGATGACACATTCAAAGTCGTGGACAAGCGATCGCTCAAAGGAGTAAATGCAAAGTATCAAAAACCTTGCCCTCCTGACCTTGCGACTAAGTTAGAAGCTGCATTAGAAGCACAACCAGAACCAGAGTAACCAACAGTTCAGGAAATAGCCAATAATGACTTCACAGGATTAGCACCCACCCCAAAGTCCCAAAGTGGTTCAGAGGTTGGAAGCAAGCCAGAGTCACAACCATAACTACCGATCGCCCGGATTTAACTAGCTATCAGCTTTTCCGTTCCGGAATACTTTCGGTCTGAAATACTACGCAAACGCAAACAGCATTTAGCTGGAGCGCTAAAAAATCAAGGGTTTAAGTTCCCCACACTTATTTGAAAAGTGCGTAGTGTGTCTTTTATGGGGGTTTTAATCCCCCATTATACACCTTGAGAAGCTGATAGCCGATCGCTGAGTCCTACTTAATGACAGATTGTCAATTTCGCCTCTACTAAATCAGCACTACGCTGCAATTGAAAACCCACTTTCTCACAAACTCTTTGCATAGCTATATTCTCAGCTAAAATTGTCGCAACAATTCCCTCTAACTGCTCATCTCGACCAATTTGCACCAGTCGCAATAACAATTCCGTCCCTAACCCCTGACGTTGATAGGGGTCGCTCACCAACATCGCAAACTCTGCCTCATTTACCCCATGTGACTTACTCAAGCGACCCACTCCTAAAATTTCATGGTTTCCCGTTTCTGGATTTTTATAATCCGCCACCAATGCCATTTCCCGATAGTAATCAATAAAGCAAATTCTGGTTAATCGTTCGTGAGCAATGCGCCGACTCAACTTGAGAAAGTTAAAATAACGCAAATACACACTTTCCTCTGACAACGTTTTATGGAACTGAATAATCAACGGTTCATCCTCTGGGCGAATAGGACGGATAGTCACCCCCTCCCCATTTCTCATTTGCCAAGGTTTGACATATTGAGTAGGGTACGGACGAATAGCTGATGATGGCAATTTCTCTACACCCACACTCTGATCATGAAGAACTATCCTTGCATCCAAAGCAATCAACCTTTCCGAAGAAGCTAACAGAGGATTAATATCAATTTCCTTAATCCAAGGTTCCTCTACCACTAACTGACTAAATTTCACTAATAGCTTTTCCAGCGCTGCCAAATCTACAGCTTTCCTTCCCCTTACTCCTTTGAGAGCTTGATAAATTTTTGTCTGTTCCATCATCCGGCGAGCGAGAGTTGTATTCAAAGGAGGCAAAGCGATCGCCCGGTCTCTAAACACCTCTACTAACTGCCCACCCGTACCAAACACTAAGACCGGACCAAACTGTGGGTCAACACTGCTACCAATAATCAACTCATAACCACGGTCTAAACTTAACATTGGTTGTACCGTCACCCCTAGGAAATGCTCAGACCCCACTTTCTCAGTTACAGATGTTTGAATATTTTGATATGCCCATTTTACTGCTTCTGCATCTTTAAGATTTAACTGCACACCATCCACATCAGTTTTATGGGTAACTGTCTCAGAAAACAGTTTCAGCACCACTGGATAACCAATTATATTAGCACGTTCCACTGCTTCTGCTTCAGTTTTGGCAACCAAAGTCTGCACAATAGGAATACCATAAGCAGCTAAAATTTGTTTTGATTCTGACTCTGTGAGAATATTTCTGCCTGCATCCTGAGCTGTTTTGATAATTTGCTCAACTATAGAACAGTTTGGACCGCTTTCTTGTTCTTCTGCTAGCACTGGGGTTTCATAAATACCCTGCAAGTTATAATTGTACTGCCACATAAAGTTAAAAAGCTTGGCAGCAGAATCTGGATAACGATAAGTTGAGATACTAGCACGATTGAGAATAGTTTCACCTGTAGTTACCTCATCCCCTCCCATCCAACTTGCTAATACTGGTTTTTTAGCAGTTTGAGCATAATGCTTCAACTGTTCAGCTGTTTGAGTGGGGTCGGTCATTGCTTGAGGAGTCAAAATTACCAGCAAACCGTCGGTGTTAGGATCTTTAACTGCTACTTCTAAAGTTTTGCGATAACGCTCTGGGTCAGCATCACCAAGGATATCAATGGGGTTAGCATGACTCCAGTGGGTGGGGAGAAATTCATTCAGTTGAGCAATTGTTTCTTCTGCCAGAGGTGCAAGTTCTCCACCAGTAGCAATCAGGGCATCGGTCGCCAAGACTCCTGGTCCTCCAGCATTAGTAATAATTGTCAGTTTCGGTCCTTTTGGCAACCGTGGCTGTTTTGCCATCACTTCTGCCATATTAAATAGTTCAGAGATGCGATTCACTCGCAACACCCCACACCGACGAAAGGCAGCATTTAGCACTTCATCACTACCTGTGAGTGACCCTGTATGTGAAGCAGCAGCTTTAGCAGCAGCTTCAGTTTGACCAGCTTTAATCACTATTATTGGCTTGGTCAATGCTACTTCACGAGCAGCAGACAGGAATGAGCGCGCATTGCCAATGGATTCCATATAGATGACAATACTTTTGGTGTGGGGGTCGTCTCCAAGATAGTATATCAGGTCGCCCCAGTCTAAATCTAGCATTGAGCCTATGGAAATGAATGCACTGAAGCCTACGTTTTCTGGGAAACTCCAGTCGAGAACGGCTGTACAAAATGCTCCACTCTGACTAATGAAACCAAGGTTGCCTGGGTTTGCCATAGTGCTAGCAAAGGTGGCGTTTAGTCCACTATGGGGGTTCATTAGTCCTAAACAGTTGGGGCCAATCAGTCGCATTTTGCCCTTGGCTGTTGCCATAATTTGTCGTTCTAATTCTATGCCTTCTGGTCCAATCTCTTTGAATCCGGCTGAGACTATGATCGCGCCTTTTATGCCTACTTCTACACAGTCACGCACAGCATCAGGGACCATTGGTGCAGGTATGGCAATGATTGCTAAGTCTACTGGTGCTGGTATGGCTTTAATATTTGGATAAGCTGGAATTCCTAACACACTATGACGCTTGGGGTTAACCGGAAAAATTGTGCCTCCAAAAGGATTGCTGAGTAGATTCCAGAGAATTGTGCGTCCGACACTGCCGACTCTTTCTGTAGCACCAATTACTGCCACATTTTCTGGGGCAAATATTGAGGTTAGGGGTTGTCGCTCCGCCCTCAGAATATCATAGCTTGAGTCTGTTGTTTTTTGAGGTATTTGTAACATTATTTTTCCCCTTCTTTTCAACTTTAACTTGAAACGATATTTAACTTAACACTACTTTTAGGCTGCTCTACTTGTCTAGATATTTCATTTGTAAAAGGTTAAGGGAATATTAAAATTTATTCTCGTTTTTTAATGGACAAAAATGTCTTTTTTTTTTACTTTTAAACATCGACAATATTTTATCATTTTCTTTGTGGGTTTAATACCCCACCGTCAACGGGGGTGTTCAAAATTAC
>NZ_JAAHGK010000408.1:0-5639 GCF_010672505.1 Okeania sp. SIO2B9
TCGCTTTCTCGCCTAATGATATTGTCGGGAGATATGTCTCGGTGAATGATACCAAAACTGTGAATATGAGCTAAGACGGGTAAAATTTGTTGTAAAAAAGTTAGCACTTCTGCTTCTGAGAACAAACTATCTGTTATCTGACGCTCTTGCAATATGCTGCGATAGGTTTTGCCTTCGATATAATCTTGTAAAAGGAATAAACGTTGATTTTCTTCAAAAGTTGCTCTGAATTTGGGAATTTGAGGATGTTGAATTTGATAAAGAATAGCTGCTTCGCGAGAAAATAGTTCTTGAGATTTAGTTACTGCATAGGTATTTGTTTGTAGGGGAATAAATTCTTTGAGAGCGCAACGCTCGTTAAAACGACCTGTATCTTCAGCTAGATAGGTACGTCCAAAACCACCTTGACCGAGAATATTAATCAAGCGATAGCGGTTTTGTAAAATAGTTCCTACAGGAATTGGTGGTTGCATAATAATAAATTTAATTTAATAGGGAACAGGCAATAGATCACATCATTTCTCAAAAACTTTTCTACATTTTCTTGAGTGGGAGAGTGGGGGAATAGGGGAATAATAAACATAAGAATAATTAACACGAACTGACTAATAATTATCAAAAATATTTTTCTGCCTGTATTAATTATTTAATAATTGAAGTATCGCCTAAGTATAGTATGACTTTTAGTAATTGGTATAATTGAAATGTGTTTTAGTTTAATATTTTTTGTATGAATAAATAAATTTAGCGATCGATTTCGAGAGAAAACCAGAGTAATTTTTTCAGATATTTATGATTTATTTCTCCCGATCAATTATCTCTATTATCTTTTTCTTTTGGGTTTAATATCCCACACCTCATAAGCGGTGTTTACAATTGGTTAGAGTTATCAAACACGAAGTGGTAGGTTGTTGACTATCCCCACCCACTTTCTCCTTTTCAAACATAGAAAAAATTACTCTTACTTGATATTATCAAATAGTAGTTGACACTCCTGTTCTCCAAAACACTTGATTTCTGAATTATCTGTAGATGCCTACATCTACAAATTACTCTATTATTAACAGATTAAAAGTTCCTATACTTGTGGGAAATTAGTAATCCATTTAATTAGTATTTTAGCTGTTGATAATAGAGTTTAATTTTAGGAAAAGAATGAAGATACTGCATCAAATCATATTCCCTTCCCATGTTGTTAAGGCCATTAAAAATGGCAAGATTTATGACCTTAACTATAGTATTGAGGTGAGCTTAATTTTTAACTATGAATTAAGCCTAGCCTTAACTGCCTCCTGTACTTTCTTTCCATCAGCTTTACCCTTCAACTTTTGCATGGCCGGACCCATCACCTTACCCATATCTTTCGGAGAATTTGCCCCTACCTGAGCAATAATTTCATCAACGATCTGAGCAATATCTTCATCAGACAATTGTTTTGGTAGATATTCTTCAAGAATGGCCAACTCTGCGGCCTCTCCATCTGCTAGTTCCTGACGACCTGCTTGAGTATACTGCTCTATTGAATCCCGGCGTTGTTTAGCCAATCTTGTTAATATATCCATTTCTTGAGTCTCTGTCAGAGAATCCTTTCCTGCTGCCCTAGCATTGGCTTCCTCTTCTAGAATTACTTTTTTAATGCTACGAACTGTTTCCAGACGAACCTTATCTTTGGCCTTCATCGCCACTTTAATATCCTCTGTAATTCTGTCCTTTAAACTCATAATCTCACTCCGGATACCAATTCACTATAAAGTCATTTTATAGCTATATTAATACTCTATTAAGGTTTTTAGTCAAACATATATTGCTTTTGACTTTGGAACTTTGACTTTTGACTTAAGAAGTTAGTATCTATCAGAAAAGTGGAATTTACTTAAGAGATTTTACGTTTTTTAAAGACCTCCATAATTTTCTTACTAAATATTCAACATTCATCTGACTTAATCTAGCAAATATTCTTGGTATATTACTAAAAAAACGATCTTTCTATCAATAAAAATACGGAAGAATATTTTTAGTTTGAGATGATAAGATCGCAATGAATAAAGGTGCTGCGAGGGCTTGCCGTGATCCGTGCTACTTTACCAATTCAGGCTCCTGTGCCTGCTACTGCTAACGATCATAATAGATTGAGGCTTTTCTCTGGATCTGCTAACGTTCCTTTGGCTACGGAAGTAGCTAGATATCTGGGTTTAGACTTAGGCCCAATGGTGCGTAAACGATTTGCAGATGGAGAACTATATGTTCAAATTCAGGAATCAATTCGAGGCTGTGATGTTTATCTAATTCAGCCTAGTTGTCGTCCAGTTAATGACAACTTGATGGAAATGTTAATCATGGTAGATGCTTGTCGTCGTGCTTCTGCCAGACAAGTGACTGCGGTTATTCCTTACTATGGTTATGCTAGAGCAGACCGTAAAACTGCTGGTCGAGAATCAATTACTGCTAAATTAGTGGCCAATTTGATTACTGAGGCAGGTGCTAATCGTATTCTAGCAATGGATTTGCATTCTGCCCAGATTCAGGGTTATTTTGATATTCCGTTCGATCATGTTTACGGTTTACCGGTAATTTTAGATTACTTAGTAAGTAAGAATTTATCTGATATTGTTGTTGTTTCTCCGGATGTGGGTGGGGTGGCAAGAGCTAGAGCTTTTGCGAAAAAGTTAAATGATGCCCCATTAGCAATTATTGATAAGCGTCGTCAAGCTCACAATGTGGCAGAAGTGTTAAATGTGATTGGTGATGTTGAGGGAAAAACTGCTGTGTTGGTAGATGACATGATTGATACGGGTGGTACTATTTCCGAAGGGGGACGACTTTTGCGCGAAAAAGGGGCGCGACAAGTTTATGCTTGTGCTACTCATGCAGTATTTTCACCACCAGCAGTTGAGCGTCTTTCTAGTGGGGTATTTGAAGAGGTGATTGTTACTAATACTATCCCATTCTTGGAGGAACATAATTTTCCTCAGTTGACTGTTCTTTCGGTGGCAAATTTATTGGGTGAAACTATTTGGCGCATTCACGAAGATACTTCAGTTAGTAGTATGTTTCGTTAGAATTTGCTGTTCTGAGATACTAGCTCGCGTTTTCCTAACTATTTTTGGGAGGGAAGAATTTGGAGAATTTAATCTTCACTAAAAATTAATAGAAAGAAAATTTTTGTGAAATCTATCGGGAGCTGGATATTCGGAAAATTAGTTCTTTTTTACTGTCTAGGGTTAGACCCACAAGGGTCTACCTACTTCGGTCAATTATGAGAAGGAAAATTTAATCTTTATTTGCTTATAAAGGAAGAAAGAGGAAGGAAGAAGGAATAATCTGGCTTTGTCTTAGTTTTAAGCTTAGGACTGGTCAAAAGCTTTGCTTCCATTGCTATAACAGTAGGGTCTATTCTATGCTCTGCTGTTATTATCTTTGTTATTTTGGGTTTAATACCATGTCCGGATAAGAGCGTGATCAAAAAAACTTTCTCTTCCTTCTTCTTTCTTCCCTCCTGACTCCTGACTCCTGACTCCTGACTCCTTCATCATTTATTTATAACTGTTCAACCGGACATGATATAATACCCCACTATCTACACGGTGTTGACAATTGGTTGGGGTTTGTAGACACGGAGTGGTGTGTCGAAGACTATCCCCATCCATTTTTTCTTCATTCTTCCTTCTTCCCTCTTCCTTCTTCCTTACGCTTAGAAAATGCTATATTACTTCTTTCTTCCTGATTAAAACTATTGAGGTAATTATATGGCAAGTATCGAATCTCAAGACATGACTCTAGAAAAGTTATTTGATGAATTTTATGTCATTCCTGATTATCAGCGCGAATATGTTTGGGAGGAAAAAGAAGTAAATGAATTTATTCAAGATATATATGAAGAATTTTCTGAGCAAAATCAAAATTCTTATTCTGAGTATTTTATTGGCAGTATAATTGTTTGTAGTCGTGGGGATAATTTGTATGAAGTAATTGATGGGCAGCAACGGATGACTACTGCTTATTTAGTTCTCTGTGCAATTCGAGATTATTTATTAACTATTAATTCAAATGAACGTATTGAAGCATTAAAAAATAAGATTACTTCTCTATATACAGATGACTGGGGTAATGACCAGTTTAAACATAGGGTAGAACTACAATATGAAGAAAGTAGGGGAATACTAGAAAGTATTGCTATGCAAACAGATTTAGACCAAAGGTCTCCTACTCGTTCTGTTAAACATATTCAGAATGCTTATGCTGAGATTAGAAAATTTCTTTCTCTTAAATTTGAATTAGATGAAGTTGCTATTTCTCATATCAAAAAATTTTATGCCTATTTTCTCAAAAATGTTAAATTAATTCGCGTAAAAACAGCTAGTGTTGCTCATGCTTTGAAAATATATTCAACTTTAAATCATCGTGGTTTACCCCTGGATGATATGGATTTACTCAAAAATTTGATTTTTGCTAAAGCTAAACAAACAGATTATGAGAAAATCAAAGTAAAATGGAAAAAAATGATAGATTTACTCTATCATTCTCAGGAAAGACCGATGCGTTTTTTGCGCTATTTTATTTTGGCAAGATATGCAGAAGATGGAAATTATATTGCAGAAAAAGAAGTCTATGATTGGTTTCTCAAAAATGAATCTAGATGTGGATATAATACTGAACCTATTCTATTTGTGAATGATTTATTAGCCTCAGCAGAAGCTTATGTAGCATTTTTGTCTGGTAATAATATTGATGGAACGGTAAATCGTTATTTGGAAAATATTCGTTGTCTCAGTGTTAATGTTAGGCAACATTTAATATTACTTTTAGCTGCTTATCAATTGCCTCAATATTGTTTTATTGAATTATGTCGGCAGGTAGAAAATTTATTATTTGTGGCAATGTTGACTAGCGATCGCAATCAAAAGGCATTCGATGGCATGATTCTTAAGTGGGCTAGTGAATTACGTCAAATCACATCAAGATCAGAATTTAATCAATTTATTGCTATTCAATTTTTTTCTAGCAAGCAGGTAGTGGCAGATAAATTTGAGAAAGCATTTCATAAACTTAATAAGTCATCATTTCAACCTTATCAAATTAAATATATTTTAGCCAAACTAACACAATACATAGATGAAACTGCTTGGGGTAGTGGGGGAGGAATTGATGATTTAAGCAATTATCTTTTGAAATTAGATGTAGAACAAATTTTACCAGAATATCCTACTCAAAAAGTAATTTTATCTTTCGATAAACCTCGTGAAATAGAAAGTTATAGTAAACTTTTAGGTAATTTGACTTTGTTAGAAAGTTCGATTAAATCTGCTATTACTAATATGAGTTTTACGGGAAAAAAATTAGGCTATACTAAGTCAAGATTTCTATTGTCTTTTATTCCTGCGGAAATAACTTTTCGAGCTATTTCTTGGAATAAAAGTGCTAGAAGCACCGGTAACCAATGCAGTAGATGGGGCAGAAAGGGGAGAATTAATATTTTTTGCAGGTGGTGAGTTAGAGGTATTTGAACAAGCAAAACCTATCCTTGAACCTATGGCAGAAAAAATATTTTATGCAGGAGATTTAGGGACAGGAAATATAACTAAGCTAATTACTAATATGCTCTGGTTTATCAATGCTTGTGCAATTGGAGAAGCACTTGT
>NZ_JAAHGK010000409.1:0-5638 GCF_010672505.1 Okeania sp. SIO2B9
TCAACCTTCATACCCAGTCCTTGTTTGCCAACAGTTATCAGCACAGCTATAAACGTTTCTAAAGTTTCCAGAGGATACTTAGGAGTAGCTCAAGCTTTCTGGCAGTGTTCTGGTAAAACTCAGAATGTAAATGCTCTGTCTATTCCGCAAGTTGGTTCTCAACTAGAACAAGCTTACGCATCTGTTTAACACATATTATTGCAACATTATATTTAATAGGTACTACCTTACATGATTTTATCATTGCAAGGTAGTACTTGTCATTTGAAAAATCGGTGTTGATAAATTATAGCGCTGTGCGCAGGCAACAGTCAACAGGCAACAGCTATTCTGGAGGAATAAATTGCCGATAATATAGACTTTTAGCTATTTAGCCCCTCCTGCAATTTGTAAATATACCAACGCTCATTGCTATACAAGATGAAAATTGTAGGGGCAATCCCCCAATGATTAACCGGGATAGGTTATATCATGTTCCCCCTCCGGGGGAGCTACGCTAACGGTTGAATACTTATAAATGACTGTTGTGAGTCCTCAGGAGTCAGGAGGAAATATTGGAGAAAAAGAACAAATATTGGTATTGGGGGTATTGATAATTTAAGTATTTGTTTGGTACTGTCGATACCCGGAGTCCTTAAATTTTATTATAACTGACCCGTCCGAACATGATATTACAGAGCGCTACCCCAAATATAAATCATACCTTCATTTACCAACTCCTTATATTGGCATTGGTGAAAAGAGGTATGATATAATGTCCCGATAAGAGCGCGATAGAACTCCGTTACCTTTACGCCACCAAAAAACTTTCTCCTTCTACTCGGGGTTTCTGGTTCTTTCTACCCTCCTGACTCAGTCCGACTGAGTTACCCTCCTGGGAGGGGCGCGCGGGTGGGTTGGGTTAGGGGTAGGTTGAGTCCTAAAGAATTAAGATGAATATCATACACGCGCTTTACCAACGCCGAAAAATCTATGGGATTGATAAATTAGAACAATCTATGACAAAGTATAGCAGAAGGAAGAAGAAAGAAAGAAAAAGAAAGAAGGTTTTAGTTATCTAGGAGAGAAGGAAAAATCTGGCGTTGTCTGAGTTTTAAGCTTTTGATATGTCCATGACCGCGTGCTTCGACTGCTATAGATAGTAGTTCTCAGTAGTTCTCAAATTTGGTGAGATACAAAAGTTTTGAATTTTAGGGGACAGGCAACAAGCAACAGAGAAACACTATAAGTTTTTGCAATAACCCAATTAACATACCCTAATGAACTAAAAACTTATCGGGCAATTTTGGGAGAGTTTTGACCTAGTTGACAATTTACGTTATAACGTAGTATAACTTGATAGTTCTTTACAGACGTGAAAAAATACAGTTTAAAAAAGGGCTAGAAATATGTACAAGTCAATTCGTACAAAGCTCAAACTAAATAACAAGCAGAAAACCCTGTTGGCTCAACACGCAGGTTATACCAGATGGTGTTATAACTGGGGTTTAAGCTTGTGGAATGCCGCTTATAAAAATGGTTATAAACCCAATGTTCGTATAATTAGAGAAGTTTTTACCAATCACACAAAACCTCTTTATCCTTGGATGAAAAACTTGTCCTCCCGGGTCTATCAATATGCTTTTCCTACGGAATGCTGCGCAAACATAAACTTAGGTGAAGCATTTAAGAGGTTTTTTCAAGGGTTGGGTAAATATCCAAGATTTAAGAGAAAAGGTAGGTCTGACTCTTTCACAATAGATAATTGCGGAAAACCAATAGAATTAAATGGATGGAGTCACAAATTACCTTTTATTGGTATTGTCAAAACTTACGAACCCATTGAAGCAACAACCAAAAAAATCACCATTAGTAGACAAGCAGGTGATTGGTATCTAAGCTGTAGCTATGAATTTAATTTTCACACTACATCCCAAAAAATTGATGTAGTAGGTGTAGATTTAGGTGTGAAAACCTTAGCTACATTAAGTGATGGGAAAGTATTTGAGAGTGTGAGAGCATATCAGAAATTTGAAGCTAAGTTGTCTAGGCTGCAATACCTAAATCGTCATAAAGAAGTAGGCTCTGCCAACTGGAAAAAAGCACAACAGAAGATAGCCAGATCGCATAGAAAAGTAGCAAACATCCGTCAAGACGCACTTCATAAACTGACAACATACTTAGCCAAAAACCACGGCAGTGTAGTCATAGAAGATTTGAATGTCAGGGGTATGTTAGCTAACCATAGGCTGGCGAAATCAATAGCCGACCAAGGATTTTATGAGTTTAGGAGACAGCTTGGGTACAAGTGTGAATGGTACGGTTCTGAGCTAGTAGTAGTTGACAGGTTTTTCCCATCATCAAAAACTTGTTCCAACTGTGGTCATGTCCAAGATATGCCCTTGCATCTGAGAACTTATGATTGCCCAGATTGTGGGTTGTCAATAGATAGAGATTTAAACGCCAGTATAAATTTAAGAAATGCGGTCGGCTCGACCGTGAATGCCTGCGCATGAATGCCTGTGGATGAGTAACCGCCGACGGCCTCAGTAGAAGCAGGAAGTAAACATCAAGTTGTTACGTTATGTGACGCTTTGTATCAGTTTTATGGAGCAGAAACAAGCTTTAGGAATTTCTCCTGGTTAAGGGTTAGATGAGTTAGAACAACAATTAACAAATTTTTTCTGACCACAGATTTTTTTATGAACCACAATATGAGAAACTTCAACAGTTAATGAAAGGGAAATTTATCTAGCTATTAGTAGCTTTACTTATAATAATATATTTAGTGAATCTATCGGCAAATTAGTAATTAATAATTTGCATAAGAAATTGTTGGTTGTAGATTTAGAAAAAGTCGAGGTTTTACAATTGATACCCCAAAGACCTATAGAGAAATCGTCAAACAAGTAATTAGGAAATATGCTAAATTACGTCCTTCTCATGGAAATATTAGATTGGATACTGTTTTTGATGAACAGAGCGATCGCTATGCTCTGATGCAAGTGGGATGGAACAGAGGTAAGCGAGTTAGAGAAAATATTATCTATATTATATCATGTCCGGATAATTAGTGATAAGAAAACTCTCTCCTTCAACTCCAGTTCTTCTTCTTCCTTCTTCTTTCTTCCCTCCTGACTCGGTCCTTCCCCTCCCAGGAGGGGAGGGGCGAGGGGTGGGTTGACTCCTGAGGACTCCGTAGTTATTTATTTATCACTGTTTAACCGGACATGATATAACTCAAGCATTTAGTTTTGATCGCCATTTTCGTCAATTTGGTTCCTTCACTATTGTGCCATAAAATAAGCGACTTAATCCAGAGTTCAATATTGAGTTTACGCAAACTCAGTTTCTCGTAGGACATTTATGGGAGCTGATAACTGATAACTGATGACTGATAACTGAAATTGCATATCTTCCTTGAAACTAGAAATATAATAGTATTGAAAATTTCTAGTTGTGAGGCAAGGGTTAAATCTATGGTTTCTCCCAAGAGGTGGTTGTCTATTCTCAGTGTGAATAGTCTGATGTTATTTAATGTCAGTTTGCCTGTATTAATGTTGCCCAATATTGTCAATGGGGGAGAAGTTATTGCTCAGACAGACCCCAATGCAGAGGCAGAAAAATTATTTAAGCAGGGACATGAACTATTTAAGCAAGGTACAGCAGAATCTTTGAGGGGAGCGATCGCTAAATGGGAAGAGGCACTATTACTATTTAGGAAAACGGGCAACCTGAAAAGAGAAGCAAGCACACTCCTTTGCATCGGTTTTGTCTATCATAGCTTAGGAGAAAAACAAAAAGCACTCACTTTCTACAATCAAGCTTTACCTCTATATGAGCAAGTAGGGGATAAAGGAGGGGAAGCTGCGACTCTCCATAATATTGGCGGTGTCTACAATAGCTTAGGAGAAAAACAAAAAGCACTCACTTTCTACAATCAAGCTTTACCTCTATATGAGCAAGTAGGGGATAAAGGAGGGGAAGCTGCCACTCTCCATAATATTGGCGGTGTCTACAATAGCGCAGTTATGAATTACCTCCAAGAACGGAAATAGAAGAATTAGCTAAACAATTTAGAGAAGAAATAACCTCTCTTTCCCCAGTACCAGAAACTGGAACTAAATTAAGTGAAATATTATTGTCGCCTGTAGCAAATAAATTAGAAAATAAACGACTACTAATAGTAGGAGATGGAATATTACAGACCATTCCTTTTGCAGCTTTACCACTGCCACAAAATCTCAATCAAACCAACTATCAACCCCTAATTGTCAACCATGAAATTGTCACCTTACCTTCAGCTTCAAGCATTGATATTCTCAGAGAACAAGTCAAAGGCAGAACCCCTGCACCGAAAAAAGTAGCCGTTTTTGCTGACCCAGTATTTGCAGATAATGACCCCCGGTTTCAAACAGCTTCTCAAACAAAAAAAGAAACCGAAACTAATAATTTAACCGCAATGGCATTAACCCGTTCTCTAGAAGATTTTCTCGGTTTATCATTCTCTCGCTTAGAAGGAACCCGTCAAGAAGCAGAAGCAATATTAGCATTAGTTCCTGATAATTTAGAACAACTATCTTTAGACTTCGATGCCAATCGAGAAAGCGCAATAAATCCCAACTTATCCCAATATCAAATAGTACATTTAGCTACCCACAGATTATTAAATGAAACTCAACCAGAATTATCAGGATTAGTGCTTTCTTTGTATGATAAAACTGGCAAAGGAAAACCAGGATTTTTACAATTAAACGATATATTTAATTTAGAAATGCCAGCGGAATTAGTGGTATTAAGTGCTTGTGAAACGGGAGTTGGGGAAGAAATAAGAGGGGAAGGATTAGTCAGTTTAACCAGAGGATTTATGTATGCGGGAGCTAAACGAGTAGTAGTAAGTTTATGGAGTGTGGCAGATAATTCGACTGCTGAATTAATGGAAAATTATTATCAGAAAATATTAGAAACAGGTAAAAATCCTGTGGAGTCAATGAGAGAAACTCAATTAGAAATGTTGAGTTCAGATAATTGGAAAGCACCCTATTACTGGGCAGCATTTGTTGTGCAGGGTGAGTGGAATGAGTAGAAGTCAGAAGTTTAATAGGGGAGCCGTCGGATTGGCGACGTACAGAAGTCAGAAGTTAAAAGATGTAGGTTGGGTTGACGGAGGAAACCCAAAAAATTGCTTGAATAAACAACAACACCTAACAAAAATAGGTATCTGTTGGGTTGCGCGATCGCTTAACCCAACCTACTTTTAAATTTTGATGTTAGAATATTTATAATAATCACTAAATAATTTAGCTAATGTCAATGAAAGCAATAGAAATTAACGGCAAAATTGATAAAAATGGCAATCTAATTTTAGAACATCCTCTAGAAATAAATACTCCTACAAATGTGCGAGTTATTATTCTTATGCCAGAAGATTCTGAAACTCAAGAAATACAAGCTAATCAAACTAACAAAGCTAATTTTGAAAAAGCTATGGCTATTTATAAAAAAGGAAGTGAAAAATATAAAAATGCGTTACGAGAATTAGCATAATGAAAGAACCTATTTGGATAGATGAAATTATTGCTAAAGCTATTCATGCAGACCAAATTATTCAACATGGAGGAAGTCCAGGAATTAGAGATGAAAATTTACTTTCTGCTAA
>NZ_JAAHGK010000041.1:0-14055 GCF_010672505.1 Okeania sp. SIO2B9
TCAGGAACAGGTTTCCAAACTTCACCATATTTTTCTTTCAACCCTTGCCAAGATTCTACCTGTCCAGGTTCATATTCTCCTGGTTTTCCCCATTGTAAAAATGCACTCAAAGCAATTTTATCTTCACTATCTAAGAAACGAATTGCATAAGTAGTAAAATTTCCTCTTTTTGCTTCCCCAGTCTCAAACTTTACCTGTTTAATCATATCCATGTTTAGATGGAACTCAACAATATCGGTGTGCATATTGGCATACTTGCCTTTAGGAAGTTCAGCATAAAATAACTTTTGAATTTTGCCCCTAACTTCCAATACGGCAGCAGTACTTGTCACAATTAAACGTAAAGTTCCCAATTGTTCACAAGCTTCTAAAAAATCTTTTAGGTTAGTAGTCATAGATAGAAATATTATTTAATTATTTATTTTTGGCGTTGGCGATTTAAGATATGATATAATAACTAGACAACTAGGGATAAAACTCCGTTCCGCGCTCCGCCTTACATATCGCGTAGCTAAACAAAAAAACTTTCTCCTTCTATTCTTCTCTTGTTTCTTCTTCTTTCTCCCCTCCTAACTCCTGTTCCCCTCCTGGGAGGGGTTAGGGGTGGGTTGACTCCTAAGTAATTAATACTAATATCATACACTAATTCAGCAACGTCTTATTTTTCATACTGCTCGTAAGCAGCAACTATTCTCTGTACTAGAGGATGTCGTACCACATCTGCTTGGGATAGTTCACAAATAGCAATACCCTCTACATTTCGCAGAATTTTCATAGCAACTGCTAAACCAGATTTTTGACTTAGAGGTAAATCTGTTTGAGTAATATCTCCCGTCACCACCATTCTTGAGCGGAAACCCAAGCGAGTTAATACCATTTTCATCTGAGCAGGGGTGGTATTTTGAGCTTCATCAAGAATCACGAAAGAGTTATTCAGAGTTCGACCTCTCATATATGCTAAAGGCGCAACTTCAATAGTGCCTTTCTCCATCAAAGTAGTTACTTTTTCTGGTTCTATTAATTCATAAAGAGCATCATATAGAGGTCGTAAATAGGGATTAATTTTCTGTTGCAAATCACCTGGTAAAAATCCCAATTTTTCTCCAGCTTCTACAGCAGGTCTAGTTAAAATCAAACGTTCATATTGGTTATCTAAAAGTGCTTTAACTGCTAGAAGTGCTGCCAAAAATGTTTTACCTGTACCAGCAGGACCCACACAAAAAGTCATATCGCTGGTGCGGATAGCTTGTGCATATTTTCGTTGACGGAAAGTTTTAGCACGAATTTCTAACCCACGACGGGTTTTAACTAGAACGTCTTGTTGAAGTTCTTGTAGGTCATCTTGACGGTTAGTCTCAATAGCATGGCGAGCAGTGAGAATTTCTACTCCAGTAATGGTTTTACCATGTTTCCAGAGGCTTTCGAGCGATCGCACAATTTGTTGGCATCGTTCTATTTGAGTTGCCGTGCCACTGATAAATAATTCTTGTCCACGCAGTACAACATTTGCCCCTGTATGTCGTGCCAGTAGTTTAATATTTTCTTCCTGATAACCAGAAAGATTGATCGCGCTATCAATACTAGGCAACTCTACTCTTACTGTCTCTGTCATGCCAACATGGTTCTCCATTCCATATTTGCTAAGACTCCCTAACAAATACTTTCTGTTTTTTTATCATTTTCTTTGTGGGTTTAATACCCCACCGTCAACGGGGGTGTTCACGCATTACTTGGGGGAGCGTAGACGCGGAGCGGCCCTTCGTTGACTATCCCCATGTAATTTTCCTCCTGTCTCCTGTCTCCTGTCTCCTGTCTCCTTCTTCAACCAAGTGCTAGCACTAGATAACCCAAAGGCTGTCACAGTTGTTGGCAGTAGCAAAGCAAGTTGCTCAATGACCGCCCAACGCAAATTTATCTTATCGGTTTTTAAACTAGGAAACCATCTATATATTTTTATCAATAAATAGTCCTCCAATCTTAGAATAATGAAAGTAATGCCCCACTATTCCTAATAAAAGTTTTAGTGGTGGCATTGTGATAATTTTTACCTCATTCCACGATCGTCTCGTTTATATATAATTGGACTTGGAGTTGTACTACGACTACGAGATACTCTTTGTCTGTTGTAGGATGGGCGACTAATTGGCATAGTCTTTCTATCATAAGTCCCTTCTTCTCGATTGCTATCAGAGTAAGAAGGAGAAGGGCGTGGTGTCTCTGAATGGTCTTCGTATATCTCCAAATGCACAGATTGACCTGCTGTTTGAGCTAATGCTGCTAACACAGTACGAACCGCTTGGATATTACGTCCTCCACGACCATATACTCGTCCTTTTTCGAGTTCATCAAAAGCTAGACGAATCCAGGCTTTTGCTTGCCGAGGATTTACTTCACAGTCCACTCGTAAAGACTCTGGTGAATCTAGAAATGGCTCAATTAAAAATCTTACTATTTCCGCGTAATCAGGGTTAGCTGAGTGAGAATTATTCCTCAGACTCGGTAGCTGCTGTTTCAGTTGACTCACTGTCACTGGTTTGGCTGGCTTCGGTATTGGCAGTTTCTTCGCTTGGTTGATTATTGGCAATGGCTTCTGTTGATTCTGCATGGGAAACTGATACGTTCTCTTGGGTGTTAATTCCGGTTCTTGGTGATTCAAGGACATTAGCTTTTCTCAATATGTCACGCACTGTTTGTGTTGGTTGAGCGCCTTGTTCAAGACGTCTGGTAATTCCTGGTACATCTAGCCTAGTTTCATCTGTTCTGGGATTGTAAAAGCCGAGTTCTTCTAATGGACGGCCATCACGTCGGGAACTGCTGTTCATTGCTACTATCCGGTAGCTAGTCTCCCGTTTTTTTCCATATTTCTTTAATCGCAGTTTGATCATTTCGAGTGATTATACTCCTGTTTGGAATTGTAAGCTATTATGTTTCATGGTAACGAAGAAATTATTAGGCATCTTTTGTCAAATTTACAGTTTGCCACCATATATTTATATTTTAGGACTCTTAATACCTGCTACCGTATTCTTAAAGTTGCCCAAAGCCCTTTTTCTTTTTCTGTTTCTTTTTCTTTTTGCCACCACCCATACCGGGGTAGTTTGGCAATCCTGGAGGTGTTCTGCCTCCTAGCATTCCTGGCATCCCCATACCTGGCATTCCTGGCATCCCCATACCTGGCATTCCTCCTTGGCCCATTTGTTGCATGAGCGATCGCATTTTTTGGAAGTCACTCACCAGTTTACTAACATCTTTTTCAGCATAACCTGAACCACGAGCAATACGTTTTCGTCGAGAAGGAGACTTGGCTAAAAGTTCTGGGGTTTGGCGCTCTTGCTTTGTCATTGAATTAATCATTGACTCACAGCGTTTGAGTTGAGTTTCTCCCTGCTGTAACTGATCGTCACTCAATTTATTCATTCCAGGAATTAATTTCATAATTCCTCCCAGAGAACCCATGTTCTTCATCAGTCGCGTTTGCTTCAGGAAGTCAGTAAAGTCAAACTTAGCTGAGAGAATTTTCTCTTGCATTTTTTCTGCATCAGCTATGTCAAACTCTTCCTGAGCTTTTTCTACCAGGGTCAGTACATCTCCCATCCCCAGAATCCGAGAAGCCATCCTCTCTGGGTAGAAAGGTTGTAGGGCTTCTACTTTTTCTCCCACCCCCACAAATTTTATGGGCTGACCAGAAATTCTACGTACTGATAATGCTGCCCCACCTCTTGTATCCCCGTCCATTTTTGTGAGGATTGCCCCTGTAATCCCAATTTGATCGTTGAAGGTACGGGTTAATGTTGCCGCTTCTTGACCTGTCATTGCATCCACTACTAGCAATGTTTCTTGGGGCTTAACTGCTGCTTTAATTTTGGCGAGCTCCGCCATCATATCTTGGTCAATCTGTAGCCGACCTGCTGTATCTATAATTACAGTATCTATGCCCTCTGTCTTTGCTTTTTCAACACCTTTTTGAGCAATTTCTACAGGATCTATATCTATGCCTAATTCAAATACGGATACATCTATCTGCTTACCTAGAGTAACTAGCTGGTCTATAGCAGCAGGTCTATAGATATCAGTAGCTACTAGCAAGGTACTTCTGTCTTGCTTCCGTAGATGTAAGGCCAATTTAGCTGAGGCAGTGGTTTTACCTGTCCCTTGTAAACCTGCCATCAGAACAATAGTTGGTGCTTGTTCAGCTTTTGCTAGGGGAGCATTGGTTTCTCCCATGACGCGCACTAGCTCATCATGGACTATTTTGATGAACTGTTGATCTGGCCTTACTCCTGTTAATACATCTGCCCCTTTAGCCTTATTGCTAACCTCGGCTATAAAGTCTTTCACAACCTGTAAGTTAACATCTGCCTCTAATAGAGCACGACGGACTTCTCGTAGGGCTTCTTGAATATTGGAGTCTGTAATTTTATCTTGACCCCTTAGTTTTTTCCAGGCGACTTCTAAGCGGTCGGCAAGGGCTTCAAACATAAAGCAATTTCAGCTAGCTAGTAGTAGTTTTTTATTATATATCATCTGAAAGGTTTTTTCTTTTTTTTACCTAACTTTTTTTCCAACTGTGAAATTCAAAGCGTTCTGAATATAGACAGTTAGCTTCTGTTTAAATTTTATTTATTGCTTCTTTAAAGTAAAAAAAATTTTCGTTAAATCATTGCTTTTTCTCTTTTACAACAATGTAATCTTTTATTCCTAACCTAATTTCCTATTTCCATAATCGATAACTATTTTGGTTTTTTATTCAGCTCTTCATAGATATATAGAAAATTCAGTGCATATTTTTTTCATATCTGCAATGTTGGATATCTTTCAATATTTTTAGTACAAAATATTTCTCGGCATTTTTTGTAGCAAAACAAAAATTATATAATTTACTTCTTCAAAACAACATAAATCACGATTTTCTAACTTTAACTCTACTCAATATTCAAGCAAATCGTAAATATTAATCTATATCTTTATCTTTAATTATATTATATTTACCATAGTGTATATATTCTGTCAATAGTTTCCATTTTATGGGGTTTTACCCATAATATTATTAACCTATCAGTAAATATTTGTCCAGTATCAAGCTTACTTGTCCAGATATATAGCTTCGATCTTGGATTTTATGGCCTATTATTAAAAACTCGGCCTAGTTTAAGATCGTATATATAACCCATTTGAGAGTTATCTAATTGATATAGTTTAAACATGGGGAGATGGGGAGATAGGGATATGGGAGCATTTTTCTACCTGCTTGGTGCGCGTTCCCTTGCGCCGTGCGAAGGCGCGGGGTCGCATCTGCTTTTTCCCCTATTCTATTTCTGAATTTCCTGACTTCACCAGGACTGAGTTCTGAATTCTATGCCAAAAACACATACCGTGTGCAAAGAGACCAAATGGGTTCTCATAGATACATAAAATAAATATTCAAAACATCAGGTGTAAAACAGATGCATACTTCCAAACAAAAAATTACAGATAAACATAACAAATATTATACAAAAGCTTTACCAGGGAAAACTTCTTCCATCCCAAACCATCAAAACAGTGAGGATATCAATATAGAGCAACTATTGCAAGCTCTAGCATCTCAACTATCCAATCACCATAATCAAGTCGATCAACTAAAAATTTGGAGACAAATAATAGAGCGACTTGAAGATTTTCCACACCAAAGCAGAATATTAACAGCAATTGTAGAACCAAGTAACCTCAGCATTAAATATGCTAATCATGCTTTTTGCCAGCTAATGGGAATGAATCAGATCGATGAAATAGAATCAAAGCAAAACATTAAGCTGAATGAGTTGGTAAGTGATTGGGAGAAAACAGAACTAGAAAAAATTTACCGCCTGCAAATTTTGCACTGGATACTCAAAGAACTTTATCAAATAAATACAGCAAATCTACAATTTCAACATTATTCAATCATATCAACCATTAATTGCCCACAAAACTCAGAACCACAGTATATAGAATTCTGGTTTTGTTGCTCACAACAAAAAGTACAAAGAGTTGAGAAAACTGTAGACGATTTTACAGATATCAATTTCCAATCAATGTCAACATCTGAACAAATAGCTTGGTTGATACAACCGGGAAATCTAGAAATTTTAGCCCAACAGTTAAAATTGGAAAATTTCCAACTAGAGGGTTTGTTTTTACTCGAAGGATTGGATGTAACTGTTAAAGAACAAAAACGAAGACTAACTCAACTGTTAGTAGAACCAGAATCATTGATGCAGCAAGAAAAATTTCAGCAAATTGACAAACAAATGCGGTCGCTATTCCGGGCAGATGATATGATTCTACTGCGCAATGAAGGAGAAAAACAACTAAAATTATTTATCAGCAGTGAGTATTTAACCACAAGCAACTACCCTGGACTATATTCCACGCAGAGTCTACAGGATTCTCCAATCTTCAAAACTGTTAAAGATAATCAAATTCAGAATATTCCCGACCTGAAGATACATTGTCAAACTGAGTGTGAACAAAATCTATATCAAAAAGGAGTTCGCTCCTTGCTACTAATTCCTCTAGTAATTAAAGCTGCCTGTCCACAAGATAGTTCTGGACTTCAAGCAGTTTTGGGAATAGTAGGATTAACTAGCAAGCTCCCCAACAATTTTTATACCTCTGATTACAAACACGCTCAGGAACTTATTTCACCTTTAACCACTGCGGTTCGTCAAACAATTCAACAACGGTTCACAAATATTCGTAATATTCACCCGGCAGTTGAATGGCGATTTTTGCAAGAAGCAGAACGCCGTCGTTGGGGATTACCGCCAGAAATAATCGTTTTTGAAGATGTCTATCCTCTTTATGGTATCTGTGATATTCGTGGATCTTCCAGCGAACGCAATCGAGCAATTCAAACCGATCTGCTGACACAATTTTGCTTAGGATTGACAATTGTCGAAACTGTTTGTCAAATCAAAGATAGTGCTTTTTGTCAGCAACTACGGCAAGATCTGTTGGAATATATTAAGTCTCTAGAAGCAAAAGTATCAGTGGATAGTGAAATTACAGCGAGAGATTATCTACATTTACATTTAGAAATCTACTTTGATTATTTTGTGGAATGTGGAGATGCTGTTAAAACTGCTGTAGAAGCTTATCGAGCTGCTTGTAGCAATGAACATCATAGCGTATATCAAGCTCGCGATCGCTACGACCAGATGTTGCACAAAATTAACTACCATCTTCAAAATACTTGGGAAAAGTGGCAAAAGCAGATGCAGCAAATTATACCCCACCATTGTGATTTTGAGGCTACCGATGGCATAGACCACATGATGTATCTGGGGAAATCTATTAATCCTAAATTTAGTCAATTTCATCTCTGTAGTTTGCGTTATGAGCAACTACGAGCAATTTGTGATTGTGCTAGAACAATTTTGCGCCTGAAAGCTGAATCTGAGGAAGTTACTTTGGGAGTTGTGCATCTGATCTTAGTGCAGAATTCTACAATTGATATTTATCACAATGAAAGTACAGAAAGATTGTTTGATGTCAAAGGTAGTCGCGATATTCGTTATGAAATTGTTAAAAAGCGAATTGATAAAGGTGTGGATCAGGAAACAAAGGAGCGGATAACTCAGCCAGGGATGTTGACTGTGGTTTATTCTACTGATGAAGAGTGGCAAGAATATCAACAGTATTTCCGTTATCTAGTTCGTGAAGGTTGGGTGGAGGATAAATTTGAGAGTGGTTTGGTTGAACCTCTACAGGGAGTAAGTGGTTTACGGTTTGTTCGAGCAAAGGTACTGTTGCCTGAAGAAGCTACATCTACTAAGTAGGTCGATAAAGTTGGCGTTGTCAGAAAAGAAGATGATTGAGAGAATGATCAGCGTGTAAAGTTCAAGGAAAAATGCAATGGAATGTCCAGAATGCCACAGTTACCACATCCATAAAAATGGTCACGCGAAAAGGTAAACAAAATTATAGCAATGTGCGCTGGCATATTTACAAATTACAAGAACTGTCCAGTAGCTAAAAGTCTTATATTATAGGTTTTTTATTCCCCCTTCCGGAGCTGTTGCCTTCCGGAGCTGTTGCCTGCGCACAGCGCTATATGTCTGTGTCAAGTGTGGCCGTCAATTGATCCCAGAATATCAACCCATACGGATATAGTGATGATGCCAAACGCAACTGCTGGAAAATGTATGTTAATGGCATGGGTTTTCGTGCCATAGAGAGAATTACAGGAGTTTCACGCACAACTATTATAGATGGGGTTAAACTCGTGGGAACACTTCTACCAGATACCTATGAGGCAGAAACTATGCCAGAGGTAGGAGAATTGGAGCAACTGGAAACCTTTGTTGGAAAAAAAAATCAAATCTGGCAGAGGAGCTGCTGTTGGGTGAGGGATGGTAATCCAGTTTATAGCAAATTTATTCCAGCAGGAGATCAGATTGTGAGCAAGACTTACATGACTGGTGTAGAGGAAGAAAATACACCTTTACGTCATTACTGAGCTATGTTAGATGGCAAAACCTTGTGCTATTCCAAGTCTGTTGAAATGTTAAAGCACTCAATTCAACTACTGATTCATTACCTTAAGTTTAAAGAGGTCTCTGTTCCCACCCTGTCCCTATAATTTATCTTTTAATCTGACAACGCCATAAAGTTATTATTATGATAGCAGGAGTCGGGGGTTGGGGAAAATCAGGTAAGAAAGGTATTTCTACTGAACTCGTCAATCTGATAGTTTTATAGATTGTGTATTATCCAGACATGATATAATATCAAGTCCGGTTGAACAACCTCACTTCAATTTAGTAGTCAGTAGTTAGTGGGACTTAAACATTTTTAGGTCGAAAAATGGCGCTCGTGTCAGTCTAGATAAAGGAATTACGTCAATGGCCTAAAAATGCCTAAAACCCTTGGTAATTAAGAATTTATGCCTTTTTGATGTCAAAGCCTCTTTCTGTCTATATTTGAGCCTATTTTCGACTTCTATTTTGTGTAAGTCCCATTAGTAATCAGTACGCGGATGCCAAACCCTTAAATGTTAATTATTGCTAAAAATTTGCTTCTGCTCAAAGAGTTACCCTCTAAAAACTCCAAAATCGCACCTTGGAGTTGGTAGGACTCAATCACTTATCCCACATTTTACTGATGCACTACCGTAATTCTTAGCGATGATAGCGGGTGAGGATTCTCGTCCTGGTGGTATAGTTGCTGTTCGCGTTCCTTAGCACTCAGTTTGAGACTGTCTGGGAGCATAAATGTATCAAGAGCCTCGATCTTTACAGTCCGTGTTTCGATCTTCTCATTCCCCTTTTTAAAGTTCCAGCGGGCAGCTAGAACTCCTATACGCAGTCCTCCTGTCGCAATCCAGTTAGCATAACCCGGGTCCAATTCAGAAACAATAATTCGGACCTTACCATCGGTATCTGTCACAACGTCTTGATTATTGATTTGCACTGGAATTGAGGAATGCTCCAACCCTTGAAACCAAAAGTTGTGGGCAGCGACTGACCAGTAGGCCGCTTCTGTGGGAACAATCTCGATAAGAAGCACCTCGTCTTCGGAAAGGTTCCAGGAACCTATATAGTATTCATTTTCTTGTGAGGCACCAAGGTCAGCCTTGAGGTCATCCGGGAGAGGCTCAAGAGCATTAGGCATAGAAATCGCCAAACGACTCGTGTCAAGGTAGGCCAAGGCCAAGTTTTTAATGAACCCTGTGACATTGGATAGCTTTTCGGCAAGTGCTTCTGGCTTGTCATATTCCTTGGGAACTGTCAGAGGCCGATCAATTCGATCAATCCTCAAAGCATAAAGATTTCCTCGCGAATCATCAGGAATATATTGTCTCGCCATGAGATGGGTAATATCTGGTGTCAGCTCCATGTAATTCCCACTTCGACTGGGGCCACCGATAATCATTTCAAAGCTTCCATCAGGCTCGAGATCGAAGTCGAAAATACTTTGTGTCTTCACTGTTTTGTTGGGCAGTCCGGGTGTCCACCATCCCGACATGGTTTGAATCGTTGCAGTAGCCGGCAGTCCGCCCTGAGCTTTACCAATAATCCTGTAGACTCCGGATGGATCGATCTGGGTGGAATGGTAAGTCCCGTCTCGTTGGTCTCCACCATACCGAGCATAATTTGTGAAAGTGACAGTCCATTGTGGACGATCCGGATCGGCATTGAGCAAATGAATATCTAATCCAACATTAAGCAATGTCGCCAAGTAGCGATAACCATCCGAATGAATCTGCGGATCGTCTTGAGGTACGCCTTCCTGGCTCATTAGCCAAGGTCCTAGTTCTCCAATTTGTTTTGAGAAATCATCCCAAGCTGTAAATTTTTTCATGGTTATTTGGTATTGTCGGGGGTTGGTTTTCCGGTCGTGAATTAGATATAGGTATAGTAATGTTTCTCAAATGTTTACTGCGGAGCAATCCGAAAATGTTTCTCAAATATTTACTGCGGAGCAATCCGAACTGGTCCGAATATTCCCGTCAAATAGATGCCACCATCAGGAGTGGGCATTGCAAATGTGCCACCAGTATTAAATTTGACGCTCTGACCGAAAGAGATGTCAGCGACCTTTTCTCCAGTCTCCCAATCAAATCCAACCAATCCGTACACGCCCTCTCCTACGGTTGCAAGGTAAGCCGTGCCATCCTTGACAGAAACAGGCGAAAGCGTCCAAGTGAAAGTCTTTTCGTCATAGACCCAATCACTCTTGAATTCGTTTTTCTCCCAATCCCAACTGAACTTTTCAGCACCACGAGGAGCTGGACGTGTTAATCCCATGGTCACCTGAGTTGAGACTAGATCAAATTCTCCATCTAAGTAGACAGGTTCGGGAAACTCTGAAGCAAACATCATCATGCCATTTCCGAAGACGTGCGGCGACCATTCAATTGTTGTCGCAACCGGAAAAGAAAGCGGAATAGACGCAGCAGTTCTCTGAGTCTTCGCGCCTTCTACTTTTTTGGCATCCTCTGGTATTTCATCACGCCAGAAAGCCACTGCTTTTACCGGATCGCCTTGATCGGCGATTATTACAAGTTTGTCCTCTTCCTCTCCAAATCCCAGCAATGTTGGGGTCGTGCCGCTGCCATTTGAAAGAGACCCCTCTTTTTTCACCCAGTCATAGGGTTCTTTCCAAGCGCCATCTGCTTCCTCTAGGGATATATCGGTGCCAGTCCAAACGAGTTTTCTCATGTACTGGTCTGTGACGACGTAAATACCACCTTTCTCATCTACACTGACGCCGTTATCAACAATTTCACCAGGGATTGGGGCGATCTTGACATTAGACATATCGCGGTCTACAATCGCAATTGCTCCTGCCATGGCCACTACAATCTTTCCGTCATAGGTCATATTTACCCCAAGGAAACGGCTAATCTGCTCTTGCAAATCCTCAGGCGCATCCAGGCGAAGGTCTCTGGAGTTCACAATTTCGATTTCAGAAGCAGGATCATCAGGTGATATATCGCCGACTTTTATCAGTTCTGTTCCATACCCTGGGTAGTAAAAGCCATCCACATCCATCATCGTGTAGAGGCCGTTAGACCAATTTTCCGTTTTGATTCCAGTCTCTCGCACTACCGGTTGCAAACGAGCGAGTAAGGTTTCCTCATCTGTCTCTGCAGCATCAAGGTCATCAACCAGACTCGCTGTTTCTTCTTGTGACAGGTACTGTTGTTCAAAGCCGGGAATTTGAATTTCCGAGACGAGTTGAAGTCCGCCATTATCAAACAAATATTTGGCAACCCGTCCCAGTCCCGAAACAAAAATCACCTCGCTGCCATCGGGGTATTTTCGATATGCCAAACCGGTATTTCCAATACCACCGGGAGCAAAGGTGACATCCTCTGGTTCTACTTCGACCTCACCTTTCCAGGCAGGAAATTCGATTATGTCTGTTTGCGCAACATTGAAATGAATTATCGGGTAGAAACTCTCCTGGATCAGTCAGGGATTAACAGGGGGGAGGTCGGCACGGGCCGTTCCCGGAGCAAATATCACCAGCAATACTGTTATTGCAAGGATTGTCGCTTTAGTAAGAATTTTATGATACATTGAGTGATCCCTTGATAAAGTAGAACTAAATCATCGCAATACTATCGATAGTACAAAGTCTCAAAAGTTTTTCTGACGCATAGCTTCGCTTCAAAGTGAAAGTTTGTAGGGAAACTGGGCAATAGTAGCCTTATTTGTTTACTGATTTTATCATGTTTATAGAACCCATTTTAAGATATTCCAAGGAAATTAAGTTTTGAAACTTCTCAGTGGTTGGGGGTTGAAAACCTCTAAAATCTTACTTTTGACTTTAAATTTTCCCTATTTCCCTAATACATATTCATCGAAATAGCATTACTTATTAATTAAAATTTCAACAACTTTATTAAGTTCTACAGAATGAGAAGCCTTAAAAAGAACCCGATCGCCTGGTTGTAAAAACTCCTGCAAATGTGTTGCTAATTTCTGATGAACATCATTATAACTAATATTTTCTACCTCTATAAACTGCAAACCAGCAGCACCAATAGCCATTGCCTGTGCTTCTTCAAAATCAGCCAAAATAAATAAACCATTAATATTCAAATTTCGCACAACATTCCCAACCTGTTCATGGAAGAAAACTGATTTATCTCCCAATTCTTTCATAGTTCCCAACACAGCAATATGACGTTTTCCCGGAGTTTCAACTAACAAATTCAGAGCAGCTATCATCGACTCTAAACCAGCATTATAACTTTCATCTAAAATCACAATATCATTCTCTAAATCATATCTTTTTGCCCTGCCTCCTGGTAATTGAACCGATAAATTATTAGTCAAAGGTTCAAACAAAGTTTTTGTCGAAATATTTTTTCCATGTAGCACTTTCAACACTGCCAATGCTGCCAAATAATTAGAAGCATTATGACTACCAGGTAAAGGTAAAGGTAAATCTACACCCTCAACATTTATAGTTTGAGAACCAATTAATTTTCCCTGTAAATCTCCACCTTCTAAACCATAAGTAAAAGTTTCTCCAGACCAAAACTTAGCCGCAGTTTCTATCAACCGTTGATTATCATAATTCAGAATAGCAATACTATTATTAGACATTTCTCTTAATAATTCACACTTAGCTTCAGCGATCGCTTCAACAGAACCCAAACGACCAATATGAGCAGTACCAACATTAGTAATTAAGCCAATTGTCGGATTGGCAATATGTGTTAATTCTGCTATTTCCCCTGGTCCTCGCATTGCCATCTCTACCACAGCATAATTATCATCAGAGGAAAGTCTTAGTAGAGTTTTAGGCACACCTATTTCATTATTATAGTTAGCTTCAGTTTTCAGCACTTGACCCTGAATAGCCAAGACTTTAGCAATTAATTCCTTAGTAGTAGTTTTACCAACTGAACCTGTGACCGCGATTACAGGAATAGCAAACCTATCTCGCCACCAACGAGCAATTTTTTGGTAAGCTTCTAAAGTATTTTCTACTTGTAATATAGATACGCTATTTGACTCTTGTGTAACTCTATCCTTTAAGGTATATTCTTCCTCAACAATGATGCAAGAAGCCCCTTTTTCTATTGCCTGTTTCACAAATTTATGGCCATCAAACTTTTCACCTCGTAATGCCACAAATCCTTCACCAGATTGTAAGTTACGAGTGTCTGTATTTATGCCTGTAATTAATGTTTTTTCAGGAATCTGAAAATTTTTAAGTGTTGTAGCAGCCAAGATTTCAATTAATTGAGATAAGGTAATGTGACAGACCATAACGATTGGCAGTCCTACTCAAATATGTATAATACATATATTAGAGTATTTATTATTTTTGAAGTCAATTTATTTTTTTGGAGCTAACTGAGCAATCAGGAAAAAATAAAAAGTATAAATAATTCTCTAGGGGAAAAAAAAATTTTAAGTTTGGTAAATTTTGTCATAATTTAGAGCTGACACCAGACAAGATAACTAAAACTTTGCCGAGCAAGGATTAATAAAATTTAGACTATCTTATGTATATTACAATAAGTAACGAAAAATTTGTATGGAGTTGGAAGTAGATGCTACTAATAAATCA
>NZ_JAAHGK010000410.1:0-5636 GCF_010672505.1 Okeania sp. SIO2B9
ATAACTATTGTCCAATAGAACATTAATAATCGCCAAACAGAGCGATCGCTTTTGAACCAGAGCATTGAAGAAGGAGACAGGAGACAGGAGACAGGAGACAGGAGGAAAATTACATGGGGATTCGCTCCCCCAAGTAATGCGTGAACACCCCCGTTGACGGTGGGGTATTAAACCCACAAAGAAAATGATAACTATTGTCCAATAGAACATTAATAATCGCCAAACAGAGCGATCGCTTTTGAACCAGAGCAATAACTATTGTCCAATAGAGCAATAGAACATTAATAATCGCAAAACAGAAAGAATATTTCACCTTAAAAGGCGGGGTTTTAGACCCAATCCTGTTTGATAACTCGCCTATCCGACTCTTGCTTCTTCCTTCTACACTTTAGTTCTTTAACACTAAAAAAAAAACATGAATAATTCCACCAGGCAAAATCAGCAAATTTCTGACAACAACATCAATCTCACCGTCAACCCAGAAACTCAACTTGTCACAGTAGAAAATCCCACACCAAGCATTTCCGTACTATGGGATCAAGCAGTACAACAAGCAGTCATCAACACCTCCCCCGGTCCGACTGTTGCCTCCCGTGCTTATGGCATCCTACACACAGCCGCCTATGACGCTTGGAGCGCCTACGACCCACTAGCTATTGGAACTCAATTAGAGGATAATCTCCAACGTCCCCAGTCAGAAAACACTGATGCCAACAAAACTGAAGCTATAAGTTTTGCTGCTTATCGGGTATTATCGGAACTCTTCCCTAGCGAAGTAGAAATTTTCAATGAAGTCATGGCTGAATTAGGCTTTGACCCCAACAACACAACCACTGATACAAGCACTCCTGCTGGCATTGGTAACGTCTCCGCTGAAGCACTATTAACATTCCGTCGAAATGATGGCTCCAACCAACTAGGAAATGACCCTAACGGTAACGGTACTCCTTACTCCGATATTACTAACTATCAACCCCTTAATTTTCCTGGAGAAACTATCGATATAGAGTCTTGGACTCCCGAACGGGTTCCCATTGATGCTCTACCCGGTGAAGAACAAAGAGTGCAAACATTCCTAACTCCTCAATGGGGTAATGTTACACCCTTTGGTCTCACATCCGTTGAAGACATACGACCAGAAGCACCAGAACCATTTTTACTTGTAGATGGTGAGGTAGACTTAGAAGCACGCACAATTACTCTAGCAGACCAGTCTGTGGTTGAAATTACTCCCGATATTGTTGGTACAATTATTAATCCTAAATTTATCGAACAGACACAAAGAATTGTCGATCTCAGTGCTAACCTGACAGATGAACAAAAATTAATCGCCGAATTTTGGGAAGACGGAGGCGGTACATCATTCCCTCCCGGAACTTGGCTGACTTTTGGAGAATTTGTTTCCGCTAGGGATAATCATACTTTAGACGAGGATGTGAAACTGTTCTTTAATTTGGGTAATGCAGTATTTGATGCTGGTATTGCTGCTTGGGATGCTAAAACTTTTTATGATTATGCTCGACCTGTACGCACAGTCCGGGAGTTAGGAGAACTGGGTTTAATAGGAGAATTTAATCCAGAACTTGGTGGTTTTGCCATTGATGCTTGGGCAGGTCCAGCAGAAGGAACCCAAACTATTTTAGCAACTGATTTTCTCACCTTTCAAACTCCTGGTAGTGACCCTTCACCTCCTTTTGCTGAATATGTATCTGGTCATAGTACTTTTAGTGCTGCGGGTGCTGAAATTTTGGAACGGTTTACTGGTAGTGATGATTTTGGTGCTTCAGTCAGTTTTGCAGCAGGAGAGTCTCGTTTTGAACCTGGTTTGACACCGGAGTCACCTCTAGTTTTGGAGTGGGATACTTTTAGTGAAGCTGCGGATGAAGCTGGTATTTCTCGTCTTTATGGTGGTATTCATTTTGATGATGGGGACTTGAATGGTCGCGAGTTAGGGCGAGAAGTCGGGGAAAGTGTTTGGGAGAGAACTCAGTCGGTTATTGCTCCTAATGTTATTATCGGTACAAATGATGATGATGATTTAATCGGAACTTCTGAAAATAGTTTCATTTATGGCAACAAAGGTGATGATACAGTCCAAGGTTTGGATGGTAACGACTTACTTTTTGGAGGTAAAGGTAACGATACAGTTGATGGAGGTAATGGTGTTGATATTATTGGTGGCCACAGGGGTGATGATATTCTCATCGGCGGACCTGGTGGCGATCGCTTTGACTTTGGATTAGGTCATGGCGACAATATTATTGTTGATTTTGAAGACGGAATAGATATTATTGGTTTACAGGGTGGTCTGAGTGTCGAGCAATTGACTATTTCTCAGATAGGTAATGATACTCGCATTAGTACTAACCAGCTTTCTATTACGTTACAGGGTGTAGAGGAAAGCGTCATTAGTATTGATGATTTCACCGAACTTGCTTGATCGAAGAGTAGACCTTTTACCTCGGTGGTAACTGTTGAAAAATACCTCTACCTCCACCTCCAGTAATAGGAGTTATAGGTGTAGGTGATACGCGATCGCCAGAGCTACCAGCAGCAGGTTGAGAACCTCTCATCATTCCACCACGAGAGGGGTCTCCCACTCCACGAGAAGGGTCGGAAAATTCCGAGTCCGATACATCTGGAGACATGGTAAAATCAGAACCAGGTGCAGTGGTGCCACCCATTGGGTCGCCTGTACCACCCAGAGCATCATTTAAAAAAGTATTAGAAAAGCCACTGAAATCTAGTTTTCTCTCTTCTTCAAAAAATGGTACGCTTATTCTACGTTTTGCTGGTTCCCTAGAATTTTCTTCTTGAGCGTAAGCTACAGATATTAACCCAAGGGAAAAAGAAGAAGAAAGAAAGAAACATATCAATTTATTAATTGAATTTATCAGGAAAGGCAGAGGGGAGGAGGCAGAAGGCAGAAGGGAATTATGACTCCTGTCTTCGTTCATTCCCAAATATTTTGTTCTTTTTTGTTGCACCTTTACTCTTGTTTGTTCTCTGTTTCTTACTGCTATCAAAAAGCTATTATTTTTGATATTATCTTTTTCTTTTGGGTTTAATATCCCGCCATCTACAAGATGTTGAAAATTGGTTGAAGTTTGAGTCCCCATCCACTTTTTTATTCTTCTTTCTTCAATCATAGATAAATATAGTTATTCTAAATTTTTTTTGTTAATTTTACTTATCTTTTTCTTTTGGGTTTAATACCCCACTGTCTTACAGAGTGTTGACAATTGGTTGAAGTTTG
Source organism: Okeania sp. SIO2B9 (assembly GCF_010672505.1). Classification (NCBI taxonomy): domain Bacteria; kingdom Bacillati; phylum Cyanobacteriota; class Cyanophyceae; order Oscillatoriales; family Microcoleaceae; genus Okeania; species Okeania sp. SIO2B9. Next base: position 3,257 of record NZ_JAAHGK010000410.1, read on the forward strand.
AGTCCCCATCCATTTTTTCTTCCTTCTTCCTTCTTCCTTCTTCAAGGTCAAAAGCGGAAAGTTGTCCGTAAAACTCCAATTACAATTGTTTCATTATCTTCATTATGTTCTGGATTAGTCACTACAAAAAATCCGGGAGTAATTGTGATATAATCGTTAACTTTATACCGATAAAAAGTTTCAATATGATAAGAAGTATCCTCATCTTCTTCAATGCCATTATCTCCATCAACTAATTTTAATGGTTTACCAAATAAAACTGCAAATAAATCTCCTTGACGACCAAAAGGGTCAGACATACCGACAGAAAATAAATAAGTATTAGAAGTAGCATGAGCATCAGAATTAATATAATTTGTAAATACCCATCCTCCCCAAGCACCTAGAGTTATTTTCTCCCAAACTCGCCATTGTACTGTACCACCCACGGCATTAATATTAGCAGGTATACTTAACCCTCCAGAAGTATCAGCATTTAAGCTACCAGTAAAAGTATCCAAATAACCATCTTCTGAATAAGCATTAATATAAGTCACGCCAGTCAATACATTATCAAACGGAACAGTTAAAAATTGGACTCCCACAGCACTATGACCAGCATCAGTAATACCACCTTGGCCAGTGGGACCCTTGCCAGGGTTTTCGCTATCCCGCGTACCGTAGGCAACTTGCAAACGTACTTTATCAGTAATTAACCAATCAAAACCTAAACCAGAATCTAATCTACCTATCTTAAATATGGGACTAGAGTCAGTAAAGCGGGAAATAGACCCACGACCTGCATCAAAATAAGGGGAGTTAGCTGTGAGGACACTATTTAAGCTGAAGTTGACAGGACGGAAAGTGAAGACCACGCGATCGCCAAAAGCGGGAAAACGATATTCCAACTTAAATATCTGAAACTCATCATCTGTATTTGTTTGATAAGATAAAATTGCCATATCTGTATTAAACGACTGACTACCTGCAAAACTACGACTACTGAAATTTGCCGCACCCAATTCTATTCGTAGGCGGTCTTTACCTGTAAAAGTTGTAGCTGTTTGCAGTCGTACTAAATAATTAAAAATTGTGTTTTTGTCTCCGTCTCCACGTCCACCAAAAGCATTGACTACATCCTCACCGCCAAAACCGTTGGTTAAACCAAATATTACTTCTCCACCAAATATTGTTGTAGTGCCATTAAACCTGTTTGCTTCTAATTCTGCGGTGCGAGCTTCAAGTACATCTATTCGACCACGGAGGGTAGCTAACTCTGGAGCAAATTCTTCAACTAAACGTTGAATGGCAGCTATATCCTCGCGAGTCGCTAAGTCTACTGTAGACTGGCCAATTAATTCTGTCATTCTATCTAAGCAGGCATTTAACCCAGCAGCAAATTCGTATCGGGTCATAGCTCGGTTACCTTTGTAAGTGCCGTCTGGATATCCTGCAATACAACCGTAACGTTCTACTAATGATTGTAATGCTTGAAATGCCCAGTCTGTAGGTTGGATATCTGAGAGTTGGGATACGGAGGTTACTTGGTCTAGTTCTGAAAGATCGTCATATTCATCTGATGCTTGTGCTAGTTGTAGGGTTTTTTTTCTAACTGTTGAAGGAACAGAATGGGAGTTATTTAAGCTCTGTAATATTGGTGGTGATAGTAAATGGAGAAAAGACTCATCTTGAGGTTTAACTTTTGTAGAATTTATTTGTGTTAATCCAGTTGCAGATTTTGCCCATGTTAAAGGAACTCCTAAAATAAATATTGAGATTAAAGATAATAAAAATTTACTTCCCATTTTATTTCGTCCTCATCTTATCGGTATATTTATTTAACTTGGTGTACTTTGATTTCAGTACATAATAATTTAAGACGTTTATATCATTAATATCTTCTTCGAGCAACCTAGCCAACAACTAATTTATTAAGATCAGTAAAATATTGTCTTCAAGTGCAGTGAAACATCGATTGAAGAAGGAGACAGGAGACAGGAGACAGGAGACAGGAGGAAAATTACATGGGGATTCTAACCCCAAGTAATTTTGAACACCGTGTAGACGGTGGGGTATTAAACCCACAAAGAAAATGATAAGTTAATTTATTAGACATAACTTCATCAGAAGATTACCAATCAAAACTTTACAAAACTTATTTATGGTCTTCCGGAAAATAAAATTTAATATTATCTTTATTGCCGTTATGTTAGTTATTTATATACGATTAAATTCACAAATAAAAAAAACTAAACAGTATAAAAACCGGAGTCAATAGGCTGTGGCCATAACAATTAGTAGCTAATTAGCTTCCTAAACTAGTCTTGAAGATCGCCAATTTAATTTATTTGATGAAGCCTTTAAACCCGGTCTTTTACACACAAGTTATACATAATTTACT
>NZ_JAAHGK010000411.1:0-5635 GCF_010672505.1 Okeania sp. SIO2B9
TGAAAAAATGACTCGAAGGAATCTTATTGATGAGTTGGAGAGAGTTGTTCATTCCCTTCAAGAAAGTTATTTAGATATTTGTTTTGGTGGAGAAATTGAACCAGACCCATCCTATGATCTTCAGGATGATAAATAATGTGAGAAACGAAGATAATTCCAGATTTGATTTCTAATACAATCACCGATTAGTTAGTGTAATACTTACGCTAACCACTTTTTCTTTTTGTCCAAAGTCCAATTATCAGTTATCAGTGGGAAATTTTGTAGGGGCGGGTTTTTTCTAGAATCTCGATACATGACATTAATTTACCATTACCCGCCCCCCTTCAGTAGCAACCTTTAACCTATTATCTATAATAGGAAGTATAAAATAAGAAGAGCAACTTTACCCTATTAGCTTGAGACATGACAAAATCTAATACTATTGACAAAATTCCAACTCAGGTTAACATAGAAAAATCAGAGGAAAAAGTAGAATCCCAGAATTTATATCTGCGCCTATTTAGCTATGGTTTACCATATAAAACACCGTTTTTACTAGGCATATTATTAACAATAATTGCCTCATTTATTACTTTCTTTGTCCCCCAAATTAATCGCTATGTTATTGATGTAATTATTCCCGCAAAAGAATTCAATATGCTGCCTTGGGTAGCAGCACTTATCCTATTGATGAGTTTAGTAGGAGGTATATTATCTTTTTTGCAATTGTATGCGATAAAAATATTTGGAGAAAACACAATTAAAAGTATTCGCATAAAGCTATATCAACATCTTCAATTTTTGTCCATTAGTTATTTTGAAAATCAACGTACTGGTGAATTAATATTACGATTGGGAAGAGATGTAGAAATAGTCGGGCAATTACTGAATTCTAATTTAATCGCAATTCTAATTGATAGTTTTGCTTTTATTGTCGTTTTTATTTATTTATTAATCAGTAATTGGCTTCTAGCAATAGCGATCGCCCTGACTTGGCCTTTGATAATTTATCTTTTACAATTTACTCAGAAAAGACTCAAAAAAATATTCCAAGATACGAATCGAGCAAGAGAGATAATTAGCAATCATTTACAAGACACTATATCGAATATTACAATCATTAAATCTTTTGGTAACGAGCAGTATGAAATTGACCGATTTAGTGAATATAGTCATAATTATATGGAGAAAAACCTCCAGGCAACTCGATTTTTAGCTATATCTACACCAGTAATTAATACCCTGAATAAACTAGGTAATGTCATTGCATTAGTTTTTGCTTCTTGGGGAGTAATGGTTGGTAGTTTGACTATTGGAGAATTAACAGCTATTTTGAGTTATGTCACCCTTCTAAATAAACCAATTAGTCGGTTTAGTGGGTTAATCAGCATGATTCAAAAAGCAACAGTATCAGCTCAAAATATTTTTTCAGTTCTAGATACTAAACTGGAAGTTATTGATAAGGAAAATGCTATTGATTTAACCTCTATTCAGGGTAATATCAAATTTGAAGAAGTGGGGTTTGGTTATCAAGATAGAGAGTTAGTTATTGAGGATTTCAACTTAGATATTAAACCAGGAACTTCAGTAGCTTTAGTAGGTTCTTCCGGTGCTGGAAAAAGTACAATTGCTAAAATAGCAGCACGTTTTTATGACCCGAAAAAAGGGCGAATTTTAATTGATGAACACGACCTAAGAGATGTAAGTTTAAATTCATTGCGATCGCATATTGGCATTGTTCCTCAAGAAACATTACTGCTCTACGGTACGGTACGAGATAATATTATTTACGGTAAGTTAGATGCGACAGATGAAGAAATTGAAACAGCAGCAAAAGCGGCTAATGCTCATAACTTTATTATGAGTTTTCCTGATGGTTATAACTCTATTATTGGCGAGCAAGGAGTGAAATTATCAGGAGGACAGAGACAAAGAATAGCGATCGCCCGAGTGTTGCTAAAAAACCCTCAAATTGTCATTTTAGATGAAGCAACTTCAGCTTTAGATTCTGAGTCAGAAAAATTAATTCAAGAGTCTGTAAATAATCTTTTTCAAGGACGTACTAGCTTGGTTATTGCTCATCGACTTTCAACTATTTGTGATGTAGATTTAATTGTAGTTCTGGAAGAAGGCAAAATTGTGGAAATGGGAAATCATGCAGAATTAATTGCTCAAGAGGGGAGATATGCTTATCTCTACGGACTACAATTATCTGAAAATAAATAAGTATTTCCTCCCGAATGCTGCGCAAACAGCGGTCAGCTATCAGCTTTATTCTCTTTAAAGGAGAAAAAAGCAATAGCTGAATGCTTACTAAAATAATCAGAGTTAAGGTTTAGAAGGAGCGCAATTATATTAATAATAATGAAACTTGATATAATACCAATTTAAAAAAAGAATGTTATCAATAATTGGGTCAGCTAAAATGCTGGAAGTCAGATTGATCTTTGAGAAAAAGAATATTGTTTGACCCTAAAAAATGATATTGAAGCTATTCCTACTGGCTACTGTACGGGCGAATGGCCATCTGGCTACTGTAGTTAGTCAATATATTCCAGGTAAAACCAAATAACTTGCCCCCTTGTTGGACTTCTAAACGTGGATGAGAGTATTGATGAAGAGCTTAATGTTACTTTTAGCACTAACTCAGGAGGGATAAACCGATGCTGCTTTTAATGATTTATTAAAATTAATTCAAGTCGAATATATAATGTACGACCAAATTTTAGACTTAGATTGTCCATTTTCTTTTGAGTGCTTGTATAGTCATCCTGGTTCTCTTATTCCCTACGACCAGAGCGGTACTCGCAAACAAGTTGCAATTATTGGCGGAGGAATTGCGGGACTTGTTAGTGCTTACGAACTAAGTCAACTCAACCATAAAGTTACTTTATTAGAAGCTGATTCTCGTTTGGGAGGAAGAATTAAAACTCATTATTTTAGGGACGGGACTTATGGAGAATTGGGTGCAATGCGAATTCCCGCAAGTCATGGTTGCACTTTACACTATATAGATAAGTTTAAGTTACCTAAAAGACCTTTTATTAATTATAATCCTGCAGCTTTTTATTATCTGAGAGGAAAGAAGACTTGTTTAGATAGTTATCAAGAGTTGTTTTCTGTTTACAATTTAACCACTGATGAAAAAAAAGATCCTGGGATAATTTACGATGAGTTATTGTCAGAATTAATCGATTCTTTTTCCGAACAGGAAAAATGGGAATTATTTGCGCCAACTTTTACCAGCGATCGAGTTAGAAAATGGGATAATTTAACAGTTACTGAATTTTTTCACAACCATCTTTCTCCCGATGCTTTTCAATTACTAGGTCATGCTACTGGAGCAATCCATTATGAAAAAGTTTCTCTATTAAATGGTTTAATTGACTTCTTTGCTTGGCATCAAGTTGAACAATATGAGTTAATTGGAGGGATGGATATTTTAATTAAGGCTTTGGCTAAAAGAATATCAGGAAAAATCGAGACTGAAGCAAAAGTAACGAATATAGCAATCACAGATAAAGGGGTTCTAGTTGACTGGAATAAGTTGGATAAGCAACAGACTGCCGAATTTGACTATATTATTTGTACTGTTCCAACTACTGCTTTAGCTCGAATTAATTTTGACCCTATTTTGCCTAGTAAACAACAGGAAGCTATTAACAATTTAGGTTATTGTAGTTCTAGTAAAACTCTATTACACTGTACTGCCCGTCCTTGGGAATTTGCAGAAAATATTTATGGCGGGGGCAGTTTTACGGACTTAAATATTGAAAAGTGTTGGTATCCTTGCGATAATGCTCAATTAGATTCAAACAACTTTTCTCAACCTCATTTTGTTGCTAAGAATAAAGATATTTCCTATCAGCCATCTGTATTAACTGCTGCTTATCGTTGGGAAGATAATTCCAGAAAGTTTGTTACTTTAGATGAGTCAACTAAAACAGATTTAACTTTAGAAGAAGTTTCCCAACTACATCCCAATATTAAACAATATACTGATGATGTTGTTCATAGTATCTGGGATGAAGATAATAATCTTGGTTCTGGTTCTTATGCCTATTTTGCCCCTGGCGATCGGGAAAAATATCAACCTTTTCTTGGTCAACCTTATCCTATAAATAATCCCCGTGTATTCTTTGCCGGGGAACATTTAGGTATTAATCATGCTTCGGTTCAAGGAGCAATTCAAACAGCCGTTTCAGCAGTAATTGATATTCTGGAAAGTTCTATATTTTGAAATTGAGATACAATTAAAGATACAGATAGGAGGTTTTCAAAATGCCTAGTTTAACAGTAAAAGATTTAGAAAAGCTACAAGTACAACATCCTGATTATAGGATGGAATTAGTCAGTGGAGAAATTATTTTTATGAGTCCTTCAGGGTTAGAATCTGAAGAAGTAACAATAGAAATTGCTGCTCAACTTCGGAATTGGGTACGTCCTCGTAAATTAGGTAGAGTATCCGGTTCTAGTGCTGGTTTTCGTTTACCTAACGCAGATGGAGATGTTCGCACTTCCGATGCTTCTTTTATCCTAGCTGAACGTTTACCTCCCACTACAGAAGGTTACGCGGAGTTAGTTCCTGACTTGATGTTTGAAGTTAAATCTAAAACGGATAGTTTAACTAAATTATGTCAGAAGATACAGGAGTTTTTGGAATTGGGAACTAAAGTTGGGGTGTTAGTCGATCCGAGAACTCGCACCATGGAAGTTTATCGCCTTAATAGAGATAAAGTTGTGCTGGGGGATGGGGATGTGCTGCAAGTGCCGGAATTGCTTCCGGGTTGGGAATTGCCTGTGGTGGAAGTTTGGGCACCTGAGTTTGATTGAGAAGACTGTTTATTCTTCTCAAGTATTACGTTAAGTTTGAATGTTTAAAAGGTATTTCATATGATCGTACTCCTTATAAACGCCAATATACTGGATTTGCTGTTGAGTAAATTGACGTTTAAGAGAAAGCAAAAGCCATTAAACTGTGGAGCGACTAAGCTTTTCATAAATCCTCTCCGCCCGCTCAACCATTTTTCTATGCTCAGGAAAAATGTTAATTTTAACTTGCGTTGGTGGCAGAATTCCACTACTATTTTCTAAAGTTTTATACCATTTTGTATGAAATTCATAGTCTCTTGACTCCCACTGCTTCAATTTACCATCGTTCCAACCCAACATTCGAGGATCGAACTCAACCCCAATGCGTTGGCAATAACTAGCCAAAATTTTATCTGGATTCTGTCGGAAGCGATTACTCTCAACTACAATTGGTTGCTGTCCAAGTTCTTGAGTCACTATTTTGTACATTTCATCCAAAGAACTAAAGCCAAACTCCTCCTCTGTAAAGTTTTCATACAGTTTATAAAGTGAAGTAATTGTTTCTTGAGGGTGGCGAATAATGAAAGTATTAATGATTGAACCAAGAAAATATTTAAACTCCTTATCAATATAGGGAAGTGCCTGAAAAGCCATGTCTTTAAAGAAGACTAGGGGAGCCACCTTTGATTTAATCTCCTCAACTGCTGATTTGATGTCGTAGTTTTGTCGATCCTGACGATTCCCAAAGCTAGTGGATCGTCGCCACTTACTAAAATAATAGATGTCGGCAAAGGGGGCATGTAGAACTACTGTATCGCAGCGTTGCATAAAAGTTTTTTCA
>NZ_JAAHGK010000412.1:0-5634 GCF_010672505.1 Okeania sp. SIO2B9
TCAAATGCTATTAACAAATATAGTAATCCTCGCGTCCAACGTTGGGGTAAAGCATCTAATAATTCTTTAGTAGCAAAAGACCAATCATCAACAGATGTATTTGTATCTAATTTGGTCACTTCTGGCTCAGAAATTTTGGAGTTATTTAAACTTTTTTCTAGTGTTACTAAGTCAGTGTCTAAAGGTTTATGACCGTTTGATTCTACAGTTAAATTGAATTGTTGTGGCATGATTTTTATCAGTTATTAATTATCAGTTGTTAGAACTTTGTAGGTTTGGTTGAGGAACCGAAACCCAACACACACTTACCGAATAATTAATAATTAATAATTAAATAATTCGCGCCTTGAAGCCTCCCCTTTTAAGGGGAAAAAAAAGAAATAATATTTCCTTATATTTAATCAAGAACGGTTTAATGGCGAGGTAATTATCAATTATCCATTATCAATTAATGAAGGTTGTTGGGTTGCGCTATCGCTTAACCCAACCTACTACTTTTTTCTAGTTTTATTAAGTCAGTCTCTAAAGGTTTATGACCGTTTGATTCTGCAGTTACGTTGAATTGTTGTGGCATAATTTTCCTAATAATTGTGTTTTTTGTTAAATATAGGGAATAGGAGGGGACTTTGTAGGTTGGGTTGAGGAACGAAACCCAACATATACATTTTGCCCTTTGTCGGTTGGGTTGAGGAACCCAAACCCAACAGATACATTTTGCCCTTTGTCGGTTGGGTTGAGGAACCCAAACCCAACAGATACATCAGGAACAAAATCCAACAAATACTTACGGTTGTTGGGTTGCGCTATCGCTTAACCCAACCTACTACTTTTGACTTTTCATTTGAAACCCTAACATCTTACTTTTGACTTTTGAATTTTGACTTTTGAATTTGAAATTTTAACTTTCCAATTGTTGGCGATTCAGATAATAATAATGTCCCCGTTTCGCCATCAATTCTTCATGATTTCCCTGCTCAATTAACACCCCCCTATCCAACACTAAAATTACATCAGCTTTTCTCACAGTAGATAAACGGTGAGCAATAATTAACGTAGTGCGACCCTGGAGAATACTATTCAAATTTGTCTGAATAATACGCTCCGACTCAACATCCAAATGAGAAGTCGCCTCATCAAAAACCAATAAACGAGGATTTCCCAACAAAGCACGAGCGATCGCTAATCTTTGCCGTTGACCACCAGACAACAAACCCCCACCTTCGCCAATCTGAGTTTCATAACCCATCGGCAACCTTTGAATAAATTCATCAGCACCAGCTAACTTTGCTGCTCCTACAATATCCTCAAGAGTTGCAGAGGGATGAGCAATAGTCAGATTTTCCCGAATAGTGCCACCAAATAAAAAAGTATCCTGGTCAACCACACCTACTTTGTTGCGCACGGATGGCAACGAAATCGTCGTTATATCATAACCATCAATCAAAATTTTACCATCAGTAGGCGGATATAACCCCAAAACCAACTTAGAAATCGTTGTTTTCCCAGACCCAGAACGCCCCACTAAAGCCACAGTTTGTCCCGCTTTTACCTCAAAACTCAAATTTTCCAAAACATTAATATCGCTTTCTGGGTGGTAACGGAAAGTCACATTATCAAAAATAATATTACCCTGTAACTCTACCAAATACTGACGCCCTTCTGATTGTAAATCTTCCTCTGGTTCAGTATCAATCACATCATTAATGCGCTCCACCGCAATAATTACCTCCTGTAATTGATTCCACAAAACCGTCAGTCGCTGAAAAGGACTAATCACAGTGCCAATCAACATATTAAAAGCCACCAACTGTCCAATAGTTAACTCCCCTTGAATAACCAACCATGCTCCAAACCAGAGTAAACCCGTCGTTACCAACGATTCAATAGTTAAACTGAATATTTGCAGTCGGTTGCTAATCACCTGTCCAGAAAAGTTTTTTCTAATTGACTTATTCAGAAATTCCTCCCATCGCCAGCGTACTGTTTGCTCAACTGCTAGAGACTTGACAGTACTTACACCAGTCAGGGATTGAATCAGATAACTACTTTCTTCAGCTAGAGCAGCAAATATTTCTCTAGAGATTTTTTGTAGGAAAGGTGTGGCAATAAGTGCTAATAAAAAAAACGGTGGCACAATAACCAATGCTAGTAAAGCCATTTTCCAACTATACCAGAACATTAGTCCTAAATAAATGAAAACTGTCAGCAAGTCCAACACAATAGAAAGAGCTTCCCCAGTGAGGAAATTCTCAATTTTCCGATTTTCTTGAACCCGAGCAATAATATCCCCCACATAACGAGACTCGAAAAAACTCATGGGTAGTCGGAATGTGTGACGAATAAACCCCACAATCATTGCCAAATGTACTTTATTAGCAGTGTGGTCGAGCAGATATTGTCGCAAACCAGTCATTGCCACCCTGAATAAACCAAAGATGACTAAACCTAATCCCACTGCGGTTAGAGTTAGAGTGCTACCTTGAACAACTACCCGGTCTAGTAGTAGTTGAGTAAATAGAGGTGTAATTAATCCAAATATCTGAATTAGTAGAGAAGTGATAAATACTTCCAGTAGCACTTGTCCATGAGGACTGACCAACTCAAAGAATTGCCAGAAAGGAGTAGTGGAATTTTTGAGTTGTTTGATTAAAGCAGTAGGTTGTAGGAGTAGGGTGTAACCAGTCCAACAGTCTTTAAATTCTGGGTAAGTGAGATGGCGTTGACCAATAGCAGGGTCAGCAATAATCACCTGTTTAGAGGTAATTTCATAGACCACTACATAATGTTTACCTTCCCAGTGAGCGATCGCTGGTAATTTTTGTTTAGCTAGTTGGTCAAGACTTGCTTTTACTGGTCTGGTGGAATATCCGATACTTTCTGCTGCTGCAGATAATCCTCGCAGTGAAGCACCATTACGGTCTACGTTAGCAATATCTCGCACCCGGTTGACGCTGAAATTTTTGCCCCAGTAACGAGCCACCATAACTAAACAAGCGGCACCACAGTCAGAACCGCTTTGTTGAGCAAAGAAGGGATAGCGTCTGGTAATGCGCTGCCAGAGATGACCTACTCGTTGGGTGGGACTAGGGAAATAAGCTTTGTTAATGGTTTTTTGTGGTTTTACCTCTGGTTGCCGATATTCAGTTATGTTCGCTTCTGGCAGATTTTCATCAGAGGAATGGGCAGTTTCTGGCTCACCTTTTTTTTGTAGAGAATCGAGTTTGAGAGCAACTTGATGAAGATGTTCTCGGATTTCCGGGTGTTTTTGAATTAGTGGAAGAAGAGTTTCTCCAGGGAGATAGGAAAGTTTGAGGTTTACTGATGCTCTTGCTGAGTAGGGTTGAAAGGAATGATTAGGAAATAGAGTAGATTCCCCAAATGAAGCTCCTGCATTGAGGGTAGTAATTAATTCTCCCTGACTATCCAATAGTCTAACTTTGCCCACAGTTACAATATATATTCCTGGTTGAGCATCTGCTGTTTCCCAAAATAGACCGACTTTTGGTGTTAAGTATTCTGTAGTTTTAAAGCAATTTTCTATTTCTTTTTGTGAAAGTTGATATCCCAAGACATCAGTAAGCTGCCCCTGAGTCAAAGCAGGAGTAGATGCATTTTGAACCATAACTCAAAATTTTATTTACTATTAGTTATTAAAAGTGTGGAAACTTAATATTTTCAGGGACGGGTTATAGCAACCGCTAAGACCCTTAGAACGTAGACTGATGATGAAACCAGACAGGGAAATCTTTTCCCTCCTGTTCCCTGTTCCCTGTTCCCTCTCTTGGTGCGCGTTCCCTTGCGTCTGTCGCCGACGCGGGGTCGCACCGCTGTTCCCTGTTCCCTCGTATAAGATTTTGGTCTGAGTTCAGATCGCGAATCACAATATTTTTCCCATTAACATCTTGACCAGACATTTCTTCAGCTTTCGTTGGTTTTGGTCTGGTCGATAAACCCATTTGTTTGAGTAAGCGGTTAATATGGCGATCGCTCAATTGTATGCCAAATTCTTTTGCTAAATGTTTACCTAACCAATTAGCAGTCCACCGCTGGAATACATAACCAAATTCCTTGGGACTATTAGTTACTAACTCTTTCAAGCGTTCTAAATATTCTTCGTTAACTTCTTGGGGGCGACCTATGGGATGATTGTTCCATTGGTGAGCTTGACCAGATTTAGCAACAAGTATCCAATGTCTAGCGGTACCAGGAGAACAACCTATAGCTTTACAGATTTGACTTTGGCTTTTGCCTTCATCTGCTAGTAGCATGATTTCTATTCTCTGGCGATATTGCCACGACAACTTATCATCTAGATTTTTTTCTAGAAGTTTACGCTGAAAAGATGTTAAGCACTTTCCATGGACATATGACTTACTCATTTTGACTTGCGAGTTTGAGCGATCGGACAACATAGGTTTTATAGTTATTTATTTATAACTCCGGTGTTTCTTGGAGTAAAGATATTTCTCAGCTACAGTTACTTATGCAATTTTGTCTTTTTAATTGGAAAAAGTAGACCACAGTAGGGGCAAATGGCCATTTGCCCCTACTGGTAGATTTTTTTCTAGAAGTTTACGCTGAAAAGATGTTAAGCACTTTCCATGGACATCTGATTTACTCATTTTGACTTGCGAGTTTGAGCGATCGGACAACATAGGTTTTATAGTTATTTATTTATAACTCCAGTGTTTCTTGGAGTAAAGATATTTCTCAGCTACAGTTACTTATGCAATTTTGTCTTTTTAATTGGAAAAAGTAGACCACAGTAGGGGCAAATGGCCATTTGCCCCTACTGGTAGATTTTTTTCTAGAAGTTTACGCTGAAAAGATGTTAAGCACTTTCCATGGACATCTGATTTACTCATTTTGACTTGGGAAATTGAGTGATCGGATAACATAGGTTTATAGTTATTTGTGTATAACTCCAGTGTTTCTTGGAGTAAAGATATTTCTCAGCTACAGTTACTTATGCAATTTTGTCTTTATTAATTGAAAAGTAGACCACAGTAGGGGCAAATGGCCATTTGCCCTACAGGATTTTTGTTGTGACGTGAGGTCAGAGATCGGCAAAAGCGCTGTAAAATTCAGACAACGCCAGATTGTTTCTTCTCTCCTAAATAAATAAACGCTTTCTTCCTTCTTCGCTTATAATAATTGTTAAGATTTTTGAAAGCAGTCGTCATTTTTCTAATTTTCTTAGGTTATTATATAAATCCCGATAATTACTGGTAAAAAAACTTTCTCTTTCTCTTCTCCTTTCTTCTCTCCTGACTCCTGACTGCTATACGTCGCCAATCCGACGGCTCCCCTACCTGACTCCTTCGTCGTTTATTTATAACTGTTCAACCGGACATGATATTATTGCAGCGTTGGAAGATTGGCAAAAGACTAAATAGAGTTTGAGGAGTCAGAAATCAGGATAAAACCGGATTTATTTTCATTCAAGAAATTTCGTGGATCAACCCGGTTTCTAGGTAAGTCCTATGGGTGGTGGTGCATAGTAATGGTAGAGAGAGTGTGGGGAGATGGCGACCCACCCCTAACCCCGACCGTGGAGGGGAGTATGGGAGAAATTAAAAAATATATATCTTCACCAAAACCCATGCAGGACGGTAGTCCTGCATGGGTTTTGGA